>CAYGCW010000342.1:0-3037 GCA_964348465.1 uncultured Acidimicrobiia bacterium
GAGGAGGAGCCGTTGAAAGCGCATGCCGTGAATGCTCTGGCCGTGGAGCGACTCGCCGCCGCGGCACTGGCTTCGGGAGCGGGCTTCGTCACGTTCTCCACCGACTACGTCTTCGCGGGCGACGCCACGTCGCCCTACGTCGAGACGTCGCCCACCGGCCCCCTCAACGTGTACGGCGCCACCAAGCTCGAGGGCGAGGGACGCGCCCTCGCTGCTCATCCACGGGCGCTGGTGATCAGGACGTCCTGGCTGCTCTCCGCCACCCACCCCAACTTCGTGGCCACGATGCTGCGCCTGACCGCCCGGGGCGGCGCCCGCGTCGTAGACGACCAGGTCGGCCGTCCCACGCTCGTCGACCACCTGGCACCGGCCGTGCTGGCCGCAGTGAAGGCCGGCGCCCGCGGCCTGCTGCACCTAGCCGGCGGCGGCGAAGCCACGTGGTGCGGCCTGGCCAAGGAAGCCGTTGCGCTCGCAGGACGCGATCCGGGACTGATCACGCCGATCGCCACCGCCGAGTACCCAACGCCGGCCCGGCGGCCGAGATACTCGGTGCTCGGTTCGGAGCGCCTGGCCGACCTCGGCCTCGACCCCCTGCCCCACTACCGGGAGGGGCTGGCAGAGGTGGTCGCCGGCCAGCTCCGCCGGACACCGGCGGCCCGGTAGCCTCGGGTCGCCTCCTGGAGGGACACATGCGCATTCTCGCCGTCGACACCGGCCTCGGAGCGCGGGCGCGGGCCACCATGGTGGCGGTGGCCGGCTGGCTGACGGCGGCCGGAGCCCTCGTCGAGGTGCGGGAGCTGCCCCACCGCGAGCTGCCGCGGCGGCTCGACCGCGGGATCCGCCGGCTCTGGGAGTCATTCACCGCCACCCCGGCACCACTGGTCGAGAGCTGGCGCATCGCCCGCCACCTCGATGCCATGACCGAGCCCGGTGACACGGTCTTGCTGAGCGACCACCGCGGCGGCGCCGGGATGTTCGCCCTGGAGCAGGCGATGCGGCTCCCTGCGGAGCGCCGCCAGGTCGTCGTCGCCGCCGGCGACGCCGTAGCCCTCGAGTACCTCGCGGTGGCCGGGACACTGGACGCGCTACCCGAGGAGGACGAAGCGGCCGTCGACTGGGAGCTGGTGTCGTACCGGTTCGCGGCTGCGGTGCTGGCGCCGTCCCCGGCCGCGGCTCGCCTGGTCCGCCTGCTCGGCTTCGATGCCGAGCCGGCAGCGGTCCCCGACCCTCCGGTGCCGGCCGCGCCGGGCGAGCGTGCGATTGGCTACCTTCCCGAGCCGTTCAGCCGCATCTCGGCCAGCCTCACGATCCTGCGCGGCGTGGGGGCGGCGCTGGAGGCCCGCCCCGATCTTCGGGTGGTCGCCGCGCCCGGCGACGCCGCCGATCGCATCTGGAACGGGACCACCTGGGAGGCCGGGGCGCCGGTGCGGGCGCCGCTCGCCGACCGGCTCCGCAGAGGTGAACCGCCGGAGGGTGCCCTCTGGATCCTCGGGGACCCGTTTGCGCTGCCAGGGCCGGACGTCGTGGCCCATCGCGATCGCGGCGGCGCGCTGCTGGTCGCCGCGGGTAGCGCGGCGTCGGCCCGCTGGCCGGACGCCCCGGTCTGGGGTTCCGAGGCCGACATCGCCGGCTGGATAGCCGAACCGGTGGCCGGCCCCCTGCCGTCCCCCGCGGCCGCGCCCCGCCTTCCCGACCTCTCACCTGCGGCCGTCGACCCGGATCGGGCGCGCCGGGTGTCGGTGGGCGTCCCGATCTTCCGCGACGTTGCGTACCTCGAGGAGTGCGTGCAGTCGCTGCTCGACCAGGAGGAGCCGGTACACGAGATTCTGCTCGTCGACGACGGCTCCCGCTCACCTGAAGTCGACGAAGCGCTGCACCGGTGGCAAGGCGTGCGGCCCGACGTCGTGCGGACGATCCGCCAGCCCAACCTCGGGGTTTGCGTGGCCCGCAACACGGCTCTTCTCGAGATGACCGGCGACGCCTTCGTGTTCGTCGATGCCGACGACGTGCTCCACCCTCGCTTCGTCGCCGCGTGCGCCGCTGCGCTCCGCGCCCACCCGGCGCTGTGGGCGGTGGCGACATGGACCGAGTTCTTCGGCGCCTACGAGGGAGTGGAGGCCAAGCCGCCCTTCGACGTCAGGGTCGGCCGTCGCGAGAACCCCATCGTGTCGACCTGCGTCCTGGTCGACATGAGAGCCAGGGAGGCCGGGATCCGCTTCGACCCCGGCCTCTCGTACGTGTTCTGCGAGGACTGGGACGTGTGGGCCCAGATCGTCGCCGCCGGCGGCGAGATGGGTCTCGTCCCCGAGGCGCTCGCCCGCCACCGGGTCCACGCCGTTTCGGGCGGTTACCGGCGGTCGCCGCTCGCCCTCTCGCTCGGCCGGGCCCGAGCCGTCGCCCGGCTCGACGGCCGCTAGGGCGCAGGGATAGCCCGCCGCGAGCTCCCCTCCCGGCCATCCGCCGCCCCCTGGAACGAGACCCTATCTATGGGTCGAACGCCTCTATGCGGGCGGAAGAGACAGCGCAACGCTGAGCGTGCTCGAGACGCCGAAAGCTCGGCGAGGGACGGGGACACGAGGGAGGAAATCATGAGGAGACTGACTCGGACCTTGGTACTGTTGCTGGTGGCACTTCTGGTGGTCGGTGCTGCACCGGTGGCGGCGGGCGGTTCACACGGCATGAAGGCCAGCTTCGCAACGGACACGTTTCCTCCGATTCTGGACCCGGATGTCGTCGCCGAACGGTGCCCGGCGGGCAGCCAGTGGATCTGGGGAGGTTTCGGAACCGGAACGATGACGAGTGCCGTCTACACCGGGGACTTCACGTACGAGAACACCCACTGCAGCCGCTGGATCGCTTTCGACCCCGAACGGTCGACAGGGAGACAGGTCGGGAAGACGGCCGCCGGCCTCGCCGTGATCACCACGCCCGAAGGCGAGCTGTGGCTCGAATACGCCGGGACATGGGTTCTCCGCGGCGACGTGACCACACTGGACTTCACCGCCGACCTCCATCTGCGATACACGATCACCGGGGG
>CAYGCW010000343.1:0-3035 GCA_964348465.1 uncultured Acidimicrobiia bacterium
CGGTGAACGAGCCGGCGCAGGTATTCGTGGACAACGTGGCGGCGATGGTCCACGGTGACGGGCCCTTCGGCTGGTCGGCCGATGTCGTCCTCGGCCCGGGCGTCCACGAGATCGCCATCGCCGCCGAGGACGAGGCCGGCAACCGGTCCCGGGCGACGGTCAGGCTCACCGTCGACCCCGCCCTGGAGCTGGAGCTCGCCTACGTCGCCGGCTTCGACGGATCGGCCGTGGTCGCCGACTACCTGCAATGGCTCACCGGAGAGCAGGCCACCGCCGCCGCCCGTGAGGACGGGGTGATCGGCGCCGACGAGGACCTCCCCAACGACTACTACATCCGCAACGACAACTCCCGAGTCCGCACGCTGCCGGTGGCCGACGGCGCCCCGGTCGTGCTCCAGGCCTGCATGGTCGACGGACCGTGCGTGCTCGAGACCGCAGTCACCCACGACCAGTGGGCCGAGCTGCTGGTGGAAGGAGCGCCCGGTGGCCTGCCGGAGAACTGGCAGTGGTACGGAGCCGGGTCGCTGCCCTACTGGCTGACGCTGCAGGACGGAGTCGTGGTGCAGATCGTCGAGCAGTACCTGCCGTGAGCCGATGATGGGAAGGTGAGGGCAGCCGGCGCCGTACTGGCGCCGGAGGCGCGCTTGCGGGGTGGGCGCCGCCGTACTGCGACCCGGGTCCACATCTTCGTGTAACCGCTCCGGGCTTGCCTCGTCCTGGAAGACGACCACGACTAGGAGGCCGGCAGCATGTTCGAAGAATTCCCCGATGACCGGGAGTACCGGGTGGTCATCAACCACGAGGAGCAGTACTCGATCTGGCCGGCGTCGGCGCCGCTGCCGAGCGGCTGGAACCCGGTGCCGGAGCCGGAGGTGACGGGCTTCGCCGACCTTCCCGGCCCTCTCGGCTCCAAGGCCGACTGCCTGCGCTACATCGAGGAGGTGTGGACGGACATGCGCCCGCTCAGCATCCACAAGGACCTGGCGGCGCAGATCGACAGCTGGAAGGTCGAAGAGGGCGAGCCGTAGGAAGCGCCGGAGGGGCCCCCGGGGGCCCCTCCCGCCTCAGCCAATACGTACAGGGTCAGTCGCACCAGGCGAACAGCTCCGGGCTGTCGAGGTGCAGTTGGAAGACCACGTTGATCGGCAGGAACGCCTCGTCGCCGAGGTCGGTGCGGATCAAGCCCTCGAACTCGTTGCCCGAGTTGATGTCGAACGCGGCGTAGTTGACCTCCTGTCGCGCCGCGGCCGAGAAGGCCCCGAGGGAGCGCAGGGTGGCCTGGCCGGCGCGCAGACAGTCCGTGTCGGGTGTGCGCGGAGCCGCGGATGCCGGGACCGCGGCCAGGCTCATGGCCATCGCGGCGACGGCTGCGAGGGCTGCAATACGGCGACGCATGGTTGTTCCTTTCGTCCGGTGAGGCCCATTCCGAGCCTCCTTAGCACTAAATACGGTGCCCGGTCCGGATCGGATGAGAGGTTTTCCCGCACATCGGCCGGCCCGACGGCGAGATCCGCTAACGCTCGCCCAGGATCAGCTCCACGACGAGCTGGTCGAGACGATCGTTGTGGTACCCGCGGGCGGCCATCGCCTCCGGGTCGAACTCGGTCGCCAGCAGCTCCTGCGCCCTCTCCGGCGTGAACGTGCCCACGGTTTCCTCGGCCAGCTGCGGGACGCCGGCGGCCTCCAGCGCCGCCGCGATGTCCCGGTCCTGAGCGAAACGACGCGCCTTCGCCGCCAGCAGCAGGTACGTACGCATGCACCCGGCGGCGAACTCCCAGATCCCCTCCCCCAGCTCCACCCGGTAAGGCCGGGCGTCGAAGTGGCGGGGGCCGTCGTACCCCGACTCTTCGAGCAGCTTCACGAGGAAGAACGCGTCTTTGATCCCCTCGGAGCCGAACCGAAGGTCCTGGTCGTAGCGGCCGATCTGCTGAGCGTTGAGGTCGATGTGAAACAGCTTGCCCGCCCACAACGCCTGCGCCACCCCGTGGTAGAAGCTCAGCCCCGCCATCTTCTCGTGGGCGACCTCCGGGTTGAGACCCACCATCGCCGGCTGGTCGAGCGTCTCGATGAACGCCAGGGCGTGGCCGACCGTCGGCAGGAACGTGTCGCCGCGCGGCTCGTTGGGCTTCGGCTCCAGTGCGAAGCGCGTGGGATAGCCGCGATCGCGCACGTAGCCGCAAAGGAAGTTCACCGCCTCCCGGTACCGATCGAGCGCCTCGCCGGGCGGTTTGGCGGCGAGCGCCTCGACACCTTCCCGCCCTCCCCAGAACACGTGGATCTTCGCCCCCAGCTCCGCCCCCAGGTCGATGGCCCGCATCGTCTTGGCGATGGCGTAGCGCCGCACCTCGGGGTCATTGGCGGTGAACGCCCCCTCCTTGAACGCCGGATGCCAGAACAGGTTCGTGGTGGCCATCGACACCACCATGCCGGTGTCGTCGAGTGCCTTGCGGAACCGCTTGACGATCTCCTCCCGCTCCTGCGGAGTGGCGCCGAACGGGACCAGGTCATCGTCGTGGAAGCTGACGCCGTAGGCGCCGAGGTCGGCGAGGCGGTGGACGATGTCCCATGGTTCGAGGGGGGGCCGGGTCACTTCCCCGAACGGGTCGCGACCGGGATGGCCGACGGTCCAGAGGCCGAACGAGAACTTGTGCTCCGGCTTCGGGGTGAGGTCGCTCATGATGCCTCCTGCTGCACTCGCAGCGAGGTTACCGCGCCGGGTAGCCTCGGCCGATGCCCGACCTCGTCGCCGGAGTCGACTGCTCCACCCAGGCATCCAAGGTGCTCGTCGTCGATCCCGCCAACGGCCGGGTCATCGCCGAGGGCAGGACCCGCCACGAGGTCACCGGCGAGGGCGGCGCCCGTGAAACCCATCCCGACGTGTGGTGGGAGGCGCTGGCGGCGGCGCTGCGCCAGACGGGCCGGGCGCGCGATGTGGGCGCCATCGCCGTCGCCGGTCAGCAGCACGGCCTCGTCGCCCTCGACGGCTCCGGGCGTCCGCTGCGGCCTGCGATGCTGTGGAACGACACCCGGGCCGC
>CAYGCW010000344.1:0-3032 GCA_964348465.1 uncultured Acidimicrobiia bacterium
GACCGGGTGGGTGTAGTAGAGGACATCCACGCCGCCACTCTGGCACGCAGGCGCGCCGTTCGCTCTCCCCACAGCCCATCCGCGAGCCCACCGTGCGGGGGGCGACGGAGGCTCGCGCGCGCTCCGGTACTCTGGCTGCCACACCGGGAAGCCGAGGAGTCGCCGTCAACCCGACCCGCCTCATCGCCAGAGGCCAGTGGCCAGGACCAGTGACGCTCCGGCGCGGCTGGGCCCGCGCCGTGGCCCGCCCGTGGAACGGCGACTTCAACGACGCCCACCTGCGGCTGATCCGCGGCGGCCCCGTCTTCATCGAGGCGAGCTCCGACCACCTCTTCAGATCCGGCGCGCCCACGGTGATCTCGCCGCCGTTGGCGCCGTCCACCCAAGCGGCGTGGCGAGCTGCCGGCTTCGAGCCCTCCGCCCACCTCGCTCTTCTCCGCCTGTCGCTCGACCGCCCCGTGCGGGCGCCGACCCACCTCGTGACGGTGGGCAGCGATGACGACATCGACGAGGCGATCCGCATCGACACCGCTGCGTTCGAGCCGTTCTGGCGCCTCGACCGGCGCGGGCTCGAAGAGGCGATGCAGGCGACCAGCCGGGCTGAGATGCTCGTGATCCATGACCGCGACGGCGGGCTGTGCGGCTACGCGGTGGTCGGCATCGGCATCGCTCTCGCCTACCTGCAACGGGTTGCCGTCGACCCACCGTGGCAGGGCAACGGCATGGGTCGCTCGATCATCCGAGCCTGTGCCCGCAAGGCGCGCGCCAGCGGCGCCCGCGCCATGCTCCTCAACACCCAGGCCACGAACACCCGCGCCATCGACCTGTACGCCAGGGAGGGGTTCGAACGGCTGCCCGACCACCTCGAGCTCATGCGGAAGTCGGGATGATCGTCGGGAGGCGGCCCTGATCCGGATCGTCACCGACAGCTCGTGCGACCTGCCCGACGGGATGCTCGCCGCCCACGAGATACGCGCGGTGCCGCTCACCATCCGATTCGGCGACGAGGAGCTGGTCGATCGCGAGGACCTCGCTCCGGAGGAGTTCTGGCAGCGGCTGTCCGACACCGAGGACTTGCCGCAGACCGCCGCTCCCAGCCCGGGCCGGTTCCGCGATGCCTACACGTCCCTCGCCGCGGCGGGCGCCACGGGCGTTGTCGCCGTGTGCATCTCGTCCGAGTTGTCGGGAACACTCCAGTCTGCCGAGGTGGCCGCCGGCGAGGTCGCCGGCACGATACCGGTGAAGGTGGTCGACTCGCGATTGACGTCGGGGGCGCTGGGCCTGGTGGCCGTGGCGGCAGCCGAGGCAGCCGCCGGCGGCGCCGGGCTGGAGGAGGTTGCCGCCGCAGCCGGGGAGGCGGTGGCGCGCACCAACGTTTTGGGCGCCCTGGACACGCTGGAGTTCCTGAAGCGCGGGGGTCGGGTCGGCGGCGCCCAGGCCATGCTGGGGAGTCTGCTCAACGTCAAGCCGCTGATCACTCTCGAAGGTGGCGTGGTCGTCCCCGCAGGACGGGTACGTACGCGCCGCAAAGCCCTCGCCGCCCTCGTCGACCGTCTCCGCCAGCTGTCCGGCACGGTGGCGTCGCTCGTCATCGTCCACGGCGCAGCCGACGACGTCGACGAGTTCCGCACGGCCGTCGCCGAGGTGGTGCCGCCGGAACGCACGACGGTCTCGCTGCTCGGGCCGGTCGTCGGCACCCATGCCGGCCCGGGTCTGATCGGCGTCTGCTACCGCCTCGAGTAGTCGGCCGGCTGCGGGGGTGACCGTGCCGCCACCTATCTCCGACCGGTTCGGGTTCGAGGTCTATCTCGGCCGCGACGGAGACATCGACGAATGGCTCGGCACCGATGGCGAGCTCGACCGCCCTGTGCTCATCAGACTGCTGGCGCCCGACGCGCCCGCGGAGCGAGCGGCGGAGTTTCTCGCCGCGGTGAGGGCCGCCGCCATCAGCCACGTCCACCTTGCCGACGTGTACGCGGCGGACACCCTGCCGTCGGGCCGGGCGTATGCGGTGCAGGAGTGGGCGGGCGGCGTCACGCTGGCCGACCGCCTGCGCGCCGGCGAAGCGGTGCCGATCGAGGACTTTCTCCCCAACGCCGCCGGGTTGGCTTCGGCGTTGGCGGCGCTCCACGCCGGCGGAGCGGCGCACGGGGGGGTGACGCCGCGAGCGATCATCTTCTCGGCGGCGCATCCTGCGAAGCTGTCCGGGTACGGGCGGGCGGCGGCCGGCACCCGAGAGGCCGACGTGCAGGCGCTCGTCAGAGCCCTCGCTCTCGCGGCCACAGGCGGCGAGGTCGGTGTGGCCCGATTGGCGCCTTCGCAGGTGCGCGCCGGCCTGCCCCCAGAGATCGACGCGGCACTGCAGGCGGCCGACCGCGGCCGGCTGGACGCCGCCGGGCTGGCAGCCCGCCTCCAGGCAGCACCCACCGCCGTGCGGCCGCGGGGGCGGGCATGGTCATGGCGCTGGCTGGTCCCGACCGCACTCTTGCTGACGGTCGCGACGGCGACGGCCGGCCTCGGCCTGACGTTGCGTGAGCGACCGTCGGGATCGCGCTTCCTCTTCCCGGTGGCGCCGGTGGCGACGGCGGCGCCTGCCCCGGCGCCGACGAGGGCGCCCTCGACGACGGAAGCTCGCGGCCCGGGGGAAGCGCCGGTCTCGTCGATCTCCGTGACCGCCTCCGTGTACGACCCGTTCGGCGACGATCGCGAACGCGACGAGGAGCTGTCCCTGATCGAAGACGGCGACCCCGACAGTGGCTGGCGCACCGAGCGGTACCTCGACCCCTTGCCCCGCGTCAAGGAAGGCCTCGGCCTCACGTTCGCCACCGTGGGTGCTCCCGGGTCGGTGGAGCTGCTGGCCAGCGACGGCATGTCGTTCATGCTGGCCTGGTCGCCGCAAGTTCCGGAGGCGTTCGCGACCTGGTCCCCGGCCGCCCACGGACGGATCGTCGGGGGACGCGCCCGCGTGCACCTCCCCCACCGGGAGGGAGGCGTCTGGCTCGTGTGGATCACCGACCTCCCTCCGCAAGAGG
>CAYGCW010000345.1:0-3029 GCA_964348465.1 uncultured Acidimicrobiia bacterium
CAGGAAGCTGAAGTCGGCGGCTCCCAGACCGCCCTCGTTCTCTCCGAGGCGGTTGATGATGTAGAAACGCTGTTCGGAGGGGCGGTAGATCGACAGGGTGTCACACCCGTCACCGTTGAAGTCGCCGGTCAGCGGGACGTCCGAGGGGTTGCCGAAGAAGAAGCGGATGTCTGCGATCCCCACCGAGTTGCTGTTCCGCAGGTACGCGAAGGCGTCCGACTGGCGGAAGAGCCCCGGGGTGTCGTGCCCGTCGCAGTCCCAGTCGCCCATGAACGGGATGTCCCCCGGATTGCCGTAGAAGAACGACGTCACGCGGCCGGCCGGGTTGCGCAGATGCCAGATCCCCTGCGACGGGTCCACGAGGCCAACCGTGTGACCGACCTCGGTGATGTTCAGGAACACGGTGGCGACATTCGATCGCTTCGCAGCGTCGCGAGCCCGGTAGGTGAACGAGTCCGCCGACGTATTCGACCCATCGTGCACGTAGGTGAACGAGCCGTCCGGTTCGAGCGACAGCGTGCCGTGGGCGGGATCGGCCACCTTGACGGCGCGGAGCGGGGCGCCTTCGGGATCGCGGTCGTTGTCCAGAACGCCGTTGACTCTCAACGTCCCGCCCCTGGCCACGGTGAATTCGTCGTCAACCGCCACGGGCGGGTCGTTGACGGGGGTCACCGTGATGCTCACCAGCGTCGGATCCGACTCCAGCGCCCCGTCAGACGCCACGTAGATGAAGGAGTCGAACGTGGTCTCGGAGCCGTCGTGCCTGTAGGTGTAGGAGCCGTCCGGTCTCAGCGACAGCGTGCCGTGAGCAGGGTCGCTCATCTTCATCGCCGTCATGACGTCGCCTTCGCGATCGGTGTCGTTGTCCAGCACCCCGTTTACCCGCAGCGTGGCCCCCTCCGCCACCGTGGCGGAGTCGGGCACGGTGATCGGAGCCGTGTTCAGCGTCACCATGTGCAGCACCGTGTCGGCCGTGTCGCCGTCGCCGTTCAGATCGGCGCTCCCCTGAGCGGATTCGGGAACCGAGAACACCGCCACCTTGCCGTTGGCGACGATCGCCGGGAACCCGAAGGGAACGGCCACCTCGAGGTTGAAGACCGCACCCGCCACCGGGTCGAAGACGTGCACGACGACGTCACCGGCGTCGCCGTCGCCGTTGAGGTCGCCTGCCCCCTGGTCGGCTTCGGGAACGGCAAACGCCACCTGGTCGCCGGCCGCTCGGAAGCTAGCGAACACATCGGTGGCCACACCACTGTTGGCACCGGTGCCGGTTGCCGGATGGAAGGCATGAACCACGGAGTCGGACGCGTCGCCATCGCCGTTCAGATCGGTCGCACCTTGAGAAGCTTCGGACACTGCGAACGCAACGCGCTGGCCAACCGCACCTACGGAGAAGCCACCGGCCGCCAGGCCGGTGCCGGTCGCCGTCTTCGTCACCGGGTCGAAGACATGGATCACGGCGTCGAGGGTGTCGCCATCGCCGTTGAGGTCGGCGCCCCCCTGGCCGGCCTCCGGAACGGCAAACGCCACCCTTCGCCCGACCGCGGCGATACTCGAGCCGTCGAGCGCGAGCGACGTGTTGACAGCCGTTCCGCTGGCCGGGTCGTACAAGTGCACCACGTCGTCGCCGGTGTCGGCATCGCCGTTGAGGTCGACGGCGCCCTGACCGGCCTCGGGGACCGCAAGCGCCACCCGGCCCCCCGCCGCCCGCACCCCGCTGAAGCCTGCGGCGTAGCCGGTGTTGACCGCCATTCCCGTCGCCGGGTCGAACACGTGGACCACGGTGTCGAGGACGTCGGCGTCGCCGTTGAGGTCGGTGCTCCCCTGGTCGGCCTCGGAGACCTCGAACGCCACCGAGCCCCCAACTGCGGAGAAGATCCCCCCGGCCCACGCAAGAGCGCTGTTGGAGACCACTCCCGTCACCGGGTCGAACACGTGGACCACGGTGTCGAGGATGTCTGCATCGCCGTTGAGGTCCGTCGCTCCCTGGCTGGCCTCCAGCACATCGACGGCGACGCGGCGCCCCACGGCCGCCGCCACGAAGCCGGCAAGGCCGCTGTTCTCGGACATGCCGGCGGCGGGGTCGAAGACATGCAGGACCAGGTCGCCGGTGTCGCCGTCACCGTTCAGGTCCGTGCCGCCCTGATCGGCCTCGGACACGGAGAACGCCACCCGGTCTCTCACCGGAACCAGGCCCGTGGCATGGGCGAGACCGGTCCCGACCGTCGTCCCCGTGCCCGGGTCGAACACGTGCAGGACGAAGTCGCCGGCGTCGCCGTCACCGTTCATGTCGGTGGCGCCCTGATCGGCCTCGGAAACCGTGAACGCCACTCGATTGCCCACCGCCACCGCGAAACCGCCGGAGGCGAGGCCGGTGTTGAAGGAGGCCCCGGTCGCCGGATTCAGCACGTGCACGACGGCATCCATCGCGTCGCCGTCTCCGTTGAAGTCGATGCTGCCCTGGTCGGGCTCCGAGACGGCAAAGGCCACCAGGCCGGAGTCCAGCACCGCCGCTCCCCCGGTGCCGGCGAGTTCGGCATTCACGACGGTTGCAGTGCCTGGAGGCGTCGCCGCCGCCGGAACGACCCCGGCTGCCAGCAACCCGACGATGGCCAGGCCGATCGGCAGGCGGCGACGTCGCGCCGTTGGCCCCGCCTCGTTCCTGATGGTCTCGTCGCTCGCAGTGACTCCGGCCACGTCGCACCTCCTCGTCGCCTTCGCTCTGCGGCGGGAACCCCGCTGCCCGAGATCCAACCTCCTGGCGACAGTCTGCCAGCCGAACTCGCCGGGGTGAGCTGAAGGGGCGGCGAGCGTGTCGCCGAACGTGAGCCCGAACATTCCTCCCGGCGTCACTACTACCAGCACCGCCGCCACGCGCCCAGAGTCATTGGTCCCGACTCCATCCTTCGACGCAACCGCAGTGGCCGCCGCCTCCGGCGGGGCGAGCTACCGGGCCCCACCCTCGCTAACCTCGCCACCACGAGGCCCACCACGCCGCGCCCTCGTAGCTCAGGGGATAGAGCACCGGT
>CAYGCW010000346.1:0-3025 GCA_964348465.1 uncultured Acidimicrobiia bacterium
CGCGCCGAGCGACCCGCACCCCAGCCGGGCCACGTCGTACCCGGTGACGTTCTTGACCACCCGCCCGCCGGCCCGTACGACGCGACCGTCGCCGGTGGCGAGCACGACCTCGAGAACCCGGTCGCGAGTGGGGCCGTAGCGGAGGCGCCGCCACCCGGACAGCCCGGCCGCCACGACCCCGCCGATGGTCGACTCGGCCCGGCAGTCCTCCGGCAGCACGGCCGTCTGGCCGGCTGCGGATACGCGGGCCTCGACCTCGGCGACGGTGGCGCCTGCCTCCACCACCAGGGTCAGGTCCTCGGGGCTCCACTCGACGACGCGGTTCAGCCGATGGGTGCTGAGGACCAGGTCGGGCTCGACGCGATGCCCGTAGCCCTCGTGGGTGCCCCCTCCCCAGATCAGGACGCGTCTGCGGTGCTCGGATGCCGCGTCCAGGACCGCGGCTGCCTCCTCCACGGTTGCCGGCGCCACCACGAGATCGGCGGGCGGGGCGCCCGGCACCTCGGCCGCCAGCCGCCCGAGCTGGCGGCGCAGCGCGCCCGCAGTGCCGGTCACGACCCCGCGGCCGTGGGGACCGGCCGGCCGTAGTCGCCGCACCGGGACCCCTGAGGCAGCACCTTGCCCGGGTTGAGGAGACCTCCCGGGTCGAACGCCTCCCGCAGCCGCGCCTGGGCGTCGAGGTCGACGGGGCCGAACACCAGCGGCATCAGGTCGCGCTTCTCCAGGCCGATCCCGTGCTCGCCGGACAGCGCTCCGCCGGCGGCGATGGAGACCCGGACGATCTCCTCGGCGGCCGCCCGCACGTCGGCCACTACGGCCGGGTCGGAGCCGTCGTACGCGATCAGCGGGTGCAGGTTGCCGTCGCCCGCATGGAACACGTTCATCATCACCAGGCCGTACCGCTCCCCGATCTCGTACACCTGCTTCATGACGTCGACCAGGGCAGTGCGCGGCACCACGGTGTCGTGTAGGTAGTAGTCGGGCGCAGATTGGGCCACGGCCCCGAACGCCGACTTGCGGCCCTTCCACCACAGGTCGGCCTCGTCTTGCTCCCAGCCGACCCGAACCTCGGTGGCCCGGTGCTCATGGGCGATGGCGGCGACCAGGTCGGCCTCGGCCGCGACGGCCGCGGGGTGGCCCTCGACTTCGGCGAGCAGCACCGCGCTGGCCTCGGTGGGGAAACCGGCGTGCACGAAGTTCTCGACGTTCTGGACGGTGACCCGGTCCATCATCTCGAGCGCGGCCGGAACCAGCCCGGCGGCGATGATCCCCGACACGGTCGCGGCGGCATCTTCGATGCTGGCGAACGCCAGCAGCAGGGTGCGGCTGTCCGGTGGCGTGTCCATCAGCCTGACCAGCACCTTGGTGACGATGCCCAGCGTCCCCTCGGAGCCCACCAGCACCGCCCGCAGGTCGAGGCCGATCGGGTCCGGGGCCGCGCCGCCCACCTCGAGGATCTCGCCGTCGGCGGTCACGAACTCGAGGCCCAGGACGTGCGCCACCGTGGTGCCGGCCGACAGGCAGTGGAGGCCCCCGGCGTTGGTGCCGACATTGCCGCCGATCGTGCAGGCCTGCTGGGACGAAGGGTCGGGCGCGTAGTACACCCCGAGCGGGGCGACCTCGTGCGAGAGGTCGAGGTTGATCACGCCGGCACCCACCCAGGCGGTGCGCGACTCGGCATCGACCTCCTCGACGCGGTTCATCCGCGTGAGCACCACCAGCAGCGCCGGCTCGGTGGGCACGGCTCCGCCCGACAGGCCGGTACCGGCGCCGCGCGCGATGACCGGGACACCGTGGCGACCCCCCAGCCGTACACACGCCGCCACCTCCTCCGCCGACTCGGGGAAGGCAACCGCCGCCACCTCGCCGCGAGTCACGCCGGCGTCCTTGCCGAACACGTGCAGCTCCAGGGGGTGGCTCTTGACGCGCTCCGGGCCGAGCAAGGCGGCGAGGTCGGCGGCGAGGGTCACGCCGTCGAGGATAGGATCGGCCCTGATGGAACTGGCGTTCGAGCACTTCGAGGCTCGCATCGGTGAGCACTTCACGGCCGTCGCCGGGGATGGCGCCCGTATCGATCTGGAGCTGGCGGAGGCCGTCGAGCGCGCCGCCAACCCCAACGCGTCACAGGGTTTCTCGCTGTTGTTCCGCACCGCCGACCGGGAGCTGCGCCGGCAACAGATCTTCGAGGTGGATCACCCCGACCTGGGCGCCTGCCCGATGTTCCTGGTGCCGATCGCGCAGGACGACGACGGCGTGTCGTACGAGGCCGTGTTCAGCCGGTAGCGCCGCGCCACTCCATCAGCACGTACATCTCGAAGGTCTCCACCACCTCGAACCCGAGCCGCTCGTAGAACCGCAGTGCCCCCGTGTTGGACTTGTACACGGAGTGCCGCAGCGGCTTGCCGGCGCTCTGCGCCTCGGCGATCAGCCGCTCCAGGAGCACCCGCCCGGTGCCTCGGTTGCGGCGCTCGGGGAGCAGCGCCACGTCGAGCAGGCGGATCTCCGCTGCGTTGCGGTCGATCCAGATCCGGCCGTGGGGAACGCCGTCGACGAGCACCACCGAGTGCTCGGCGTCGGGAAAGCGAGTCCCGTAGTCCGCCTCCTGGGCGGCGAACTGCATCGCGACGAACTCCCGTCGCTGTTGCTCCGGCCACGGCAGCGCGCTCACGTCGTCCCGGGTGCCCTCGTACACGCGCAACAGGAACGGGCGATCGTGGCCCGTCACCGGGCGCAGCGTCACTTCCGCCAGGTCAGCTCCTACTCGGGTACAGCCCCGTCAGGGCGATGATGAAGTTGAGCGTGAGGAAGGGCTGCTGGTTGTTGTGGGCCTGGCCGCCCCCCACGCTCTGGGGCATCGTCGCCATGGCGCCCAGGTTGGCCACCCCGCCGTACAACCGGCTGGCCGGCTCCGCCTGGCCGGTGGCGGCGTTGGCGGGGTTGGTCGTTCCCTCCTCGTCCGCAGCGTCGGTTGAGGCGCGGAGCGTGTGGGTGTGTTGCGGCATCTGCGCCGCGGTGAGGGTGACGG
>CAYGCW010000347.1:0-3016 GCA_964348465.1 uncultured Acidimicrobiia bacterium
ACACCGTCTCGAACCATCCCCACGGGTGGTCGGGCACGGCCACGGTGGCGCCGGCCACCGCGTCCGGCGTCACCAGTCGGAGCTCCAGCTCGCCGCCCGGGCTGCGGCCGTAGCCGGCCACCGTGAGCGGGTAGTCGGCGGCCGCACCACCCGGCTCGAGAAGGACGACGCCGTCGCCGGCGGAGGGACGGCCGCCGGCCAGTGGGCCTTCGCGCCGCAGGTCGACGACGATTCTCCCGCGGCCGGCCGGGGCGACCGCCGCCGCCACCGTCGCCCCGAGGTGGGCGTCGACGGTGAGGCCCCCTGCGACGTCTCTGATCGCGAACACCCTCTCGACCAGGTGGCCTTCCAGGACCGTGTCGGCGATCACGCTCGTGCCCACGATCGGCGGGAGCGTGATTCGCAGGATCCCGCGGTCGGCGAGCAGCTCGACGCCGGCCACGCCGACGGACGTGGCCGGAGCGCCCTCGGCAGTCGCCAGCTCGACGACCAGCCGCTCGCAGCGCGCCGGCGCGTCGCCGGGTGCAGGACGCGGCGACCCCAGCCGGATCTCGCTCAGGACCCTGGCGTCGCCGCCCGGTCCCCCGGCCGTGCCGATCACGCCGCCGTCGACGAACGCCTCGGGGCCGGCGTCGTCCGGGAAGCAGCGCTGAGCCGGCCCGGTCGTCGGGGCTGCCGCCGGGGCGGGAGTCGCCGGGACCGCCGGGACGGGAGCGGAAGTCGGGGCGGGCCCGCCCCCCGTGCAGGCGGCCACGAGCAGCAGGAGGGGTGGGAGCAGGCGCCGACGCATCCGTTGCCGAGGGTAGTGCTCTGCTCTACCTGTGAGCGTGTACGCTGGCTCGGATGATGTCCAGCGGCTCGCCCGGGGCGCCGGGCCGTACGTTTTGGACCGTCTGGCTGGGCCAGTTCGTCTCGATCGTGGGCTCGGGTCTGACGCTCTACGGCATCCCCATATGGCTCTTCGTGGAGACCGGCTCGATCACGCAGCTCGCGGTCCTGCTGCTGGTGGCCGGACTGGCCCGCACCGCAGCGATGCCACTCGTCGGCGTCCTGGTCGACCGGTGGGACCGGCGCCGGGCCATGATGCTCAGCGACGCCGGGGCCGCAGCCGGCACGCTCGCCATCGCGCTGCTGCTGGCGCTCGGGTCCCTCGAGGTGTGGCACCTCTACCCGGCGCTCGCGTTCTCCGGGTTCTTCGGCGCCTTCCAGTTCCCCGCCTACTCGGCCGCCGTCACGCAACTCGTCCCCAAGCACCAGCTGGGGAGGGCGGCCGGTCTGGCCGAGTTGTCCGAGTCGGCGGCCCGCGTCGCCGGGCCGTTCCTCGCCGGGGCCTTGCTCGCCTGGTCGGGTCTGGGCGCCGTGCTGGCGGTGGACGTCGCCACATTCGTGTTCGCCCTGGCCACGCTGGCTGTGGTGCGGTTTCCGTCGGTGGTGGCGACGCCGGACGCCCGGGAGGCGGAAGGGTCGATTCTTTCGGAGGCCCGTTACGGGCTGCGCTATCTGAAGACCAGGCCGGGGCTGCTGGCCCTCGTGCTGTTCATCGGCGCCATCGCCCTGCTGCTGTCGTTCGTGAACGTGTTGATCTTCCCGCTGATACTCGAGTTCGCATCGGAGGCCGACTTCGGCGCCGCCATGTCGATCGCGGCCCTCGGCCTCGTCGGTGGCAGCCTGGTGATGAGCGGCTGGGGTGGTCCCCGGCGGCGTATCAACGGCGTTCTCGGCTTCATGGCGCCTCTCGCCGCCGGCCTCGTGATCGTGGGTCTGCGGCCCAGCCTGCTCCTCGTCACGGTCGGCATGGTGATCGTCTACTTCCAGGTTCCGATCGTCAACGGATCCAGTCAGGCGCTGTTTCAGACCAAGGTCGATCCGGCGGTGCAGGGACGGGTATTCGCCATGCGCCGCCTGGTCGGGGAAGGCGCGGCCCCGGCCGGCCTGCTGCTGGCGGGTCCGCTCGCCGATCGGGTCTTCGAGCCGCTCATGGCGGAAGGGGGCGCACTGGCGTCCACCGTCGGCGACGTGCTGGGCACCGGCCCCGGGCGCGGGGTCGCGCTGATGTTCGTGCTGGTGGGGCTGTTGACGATTCTCGTCACCGCCGCCTTCTTCTCCTTCGGGCCGCTGCGGCAGATCGACACCGATCTTCCCGACGCCGTCGCGGGCGAGCCGAGCGCGCTAGAGGTTGCCTGAGGGAGGCGGGGGATCGGCGGGGGCTTCGCCTCGGAACGGCCGCCGCAGCGCCCTGCCCCAGGCAGCGACGTCGCCCGCTTCGAGCACGAGACGGCGCAGCGCCACGTCGACGAGGAAGAGCGCCAGGGCCAGTCCCGCCAGCAGCGGCCACAGGATCCAGCGGCTCCGCCCCAGCGCCGGCACGGGATCGAAGGCGGCAGCGGGCTCCGGGTCGACGCGGCCGCCGGTGACGGCGGCGAGGTCCTGTGCCAGCTCCGGGTCGGGCTCGCGGAACGCGTACTCGTCTGGGTAGCTGACGACGGCCCCGGCGCTCCCCGCGGCGTGCAACCCGGTCGCCGCCTCGACGCTCACGGCGACCTGGTAGGCGCCCCGGTCGTCGACCCGCACGTCGCCTGCGAACGAGGCCGGGCCCACCCGTTGCAGCGGGAGGATGATCACCTCGCCGTCGGGGCTCCGCACCCTGGCCATGGCGGTGGCGTCGGCGGGCGCCTCGGCGTCGTACTCCACGCGCAGCACACCGCCCTCGGCCCGCACGCGGGGCGCGGTCGCGTCGCCGGTCGGGAGGGTGTCCCGCAGGGTTCGGCCCCAGAAGCCGGTGAAGCCTTCCCACGTCACCCAGTCGGCGGCCCAACGGGTGGTGGCGTCCGCGGTCCACGCCGTGACCCTGCCCAGGCCCCGCTGCCAGGTCGCCAGGAGCGGATCTCCGGGCCCCACCTCGATCGCCACCGATGCCGTCGTCTTGGCTGTGGTCGCGACGTAGCCCCGCAGCGGCGGGGCGGCGGTGAGCCCGGCCGTGACCGGCGACGCCGCCGCGAGTGCCGGCAGGAACGAT
>CAYGCW010000348.1:0-3007 GCA_964348465.1 uncultured Acidimicrobiia bacterium
TTGGGCCGTTCCGCAGGTCGTGGTGTCGTCGTCGGCATCGCCGTCGTGCTGGCGGTGGCTCTGATCGGGATCGGAGCCGGTCTGCTGCTCGACGACGACGAATCGGTCGTTCCGGCCCTGCCGGACCCGCGGCCGCTGCCGAACACGAACGAGCTGGTCTCGTTCGAGCGGGAGGTCTACGCGTTCCTGCGCGATCGCAGCTATGCCGCCGCCGACGGCTGGAGCCACGACAAGGGGCTGCGGGTGCGGGACACCGGCCCGTACATCGCGCACACGTATTACGGGACCCACCCCGCAGTCCGGGTGTTCTACTCGCCGGAGGTCGTCGACTGGATCGAGTCGGGCCGCCGGGGCGAACTGCCCGAAGGGGCGATGATCGTCAAGGAGATGCTCACGCCGCCCGCAGCTCGCTATGCGGACTGGACGGCGACTGAGGTGGACCGCCTGTGCGAGGTGGGCAAGCTGGAGACGGAGTACGGACCGGTCACCTGCTCGTGGACGGCCATGATCCGCGACCCGCAAGTGTCGAGGGATGGCTGGTTCTGGGTGTCGTATGACCGCCCCGCTCCCGACGAGCTGGAAGCCGGCATCGACTTCCCGGGCGAGGCGGCGTTCGCAGCCACGGGCTACCCGGCGTCTGGGTACGGCCAGTACTGCACGCGCTGCCACTCGTCGGCCGCAGCCGAGATGACGTTCTCGTCGGCTCGCAACATCGAAGGGATGCCGGGGGAGCCGATCCGCTTCCGAGTCGACGAGTCATGGCGCACGGAGCCCGCCGCCAGGTCCGACGAGTCGCCCACACACCCGGGCGAGCCCGACGAGGCCGAGGTCGTGGCGCCGGCAGAGGGAAGCCTGCTCGCCGCCTTCGAGCAGGCATACCCCCAGCAGACGGCCCTGTCGGCCGGTGACGTTTCGCGGCTCCCGCCGGTCGACTGGGACTGGGTGTTGCCTGCCGAGGGCGAGCCGACCCAATTCGCCACGTCCTCCCAATGCATCAGCTGCCATGGCGGCCAAGGCCTCCCGTTCGGGCCCAACATGTTCGTGCCTGGCGGGGACGGAACGCCAGACCTGAACCTGTCGCCGTACGGCGAATGGCGCTGGTCGATGATGGGACTCGCCGGCCGGGACCCGATCTTCCACGCCCAGCTCGAGAGCGAGGTGGCGCTCTGGCCGACGGAGCCGCTGGCCAGTGCCATCCAGAACCTGTGCACGAGCTGTCACGGGGTGATGGGGCAGAGGCAGCTCGAGGTCGACGGCGGCGTCACGCCGCACCTCGGCGGTGCCGCAGACTTCCTCAACACGGCAGGCCCGTGGTTCCTGCAGGAGTACGTCATGGCCACCGCCGGTGACCAGGGTCGCTATGGCGCGCTCGCCCGGGACGGCATCTCGTGCATGGCGTGCCACCAGGTGGAACCCACCGAGGACCGGCCGCTCATCACGTTGTTCAGCGGCAACTTCGACGTGGCTCCGCCGGTCGAGAGGGACGGGGAGTTCATCAACTCGATCTTCGGCCCCTTTGACGACCCGACGGCGCGGGCCATGCTCGACGCGCTGGGAATGGAGCCGCAGCCGAGCTCGTACGTCACGTCGTCGCGGTTGTGCGGGAGCTGCCACACCGTCCGGCTCCCGGTGCTCGACGCGGCCGGCAACGTGCAGATGGATGGCGGCGAGCCGGTCATCCACTTCGAGCAGGCCACCTACCTCGAGTGGGCGAACAGCCGCTACGGCGACGAATTCGGCTACGAGGGCAACCCGCAGGCGGAGACCTGCCAAGGCTGCCACATGCAGAGCCACTTCGAGGATCCCGAGTCGAGCGAAGAGATCCAGCTCATGTTCCGGATCGCCAACATCCAGGACCAGACCTATCCGGAGGCGGACGAAGAAGCCCCCGTCGCAGAGCTCACGGTCCCCATCCGCGCGTATCGCCGGCACACGCTGCAAGGCATCAACCTGTTCGGCCTGGAGTTCTTCGACCAGTTCCCCGACGTGCTGGGTGTGAAGATCACGGATTTCATGACCAACTCGATCGACGATCTCGACAACGCCATCGCCGCAGGCGCTCGGCTCGCAACTCTCGACACTGCGCGGGTCCGCGTCGATGCCGTGCGGCAGGGCGACGGGGTGGAGGCCGTCGTCGAGGTGGAGAACCTGGCCGGACATCGCTTTCCGTCGGGCGTCGGGTTCCGGCGGGCGTTCCTGGAAGTCGTCGTGCTCGATGCGGCCGACGAGGTGCTCTGGGCGTCGGGCAGCACCGATGCGTTGGGGCGGATCCTCGGTCCGGACGGGCAGCCGTTGCCGACGGAGTTCCCCACGGTGCTCGCCGACGGCACGATGGTGTACCAGCGGCACCATCAGGTCGTCAGCGACCCGACGCAAGTGCAGATCTACGAGGAGCTGGCACTGAGCCCGGAAGGCGAGTTCACCACCAACTTCCTGAACCGGGCGACGGTGGTCAAGGACAACCGCATGATCCCGCACGGGTGGGAGGTCGCCGGGCCGCCGGGCCCCGAGTTCACCGAGGAGTTCGCCGAGGAGACGTGGCCGCTCGGCGACGTGTGGCCCGACCGGCCCCGGTTCCCGACCCGCACCGGCGACGCGGACTTCCTGGGCTCCCCTGGAGTCGATCGGGTCGTCTACCGGATCGCCGGCGTGCCCGACGCCGCCCGGGTCGAAGTCACCCTTCACTACCAGGCGATCCCACCGGCTTATCTCGCGGACCGTTTCGAACAGGCCCGCGCCGAGCACGGCCGCCGGCTCTACTATCTCGCCGCCAACCTCGAGGTCGACGGTCGGCCCATCGACAACTGGACCGTCGACGTGGCCACCGGGGCGGCCGACGTCCAGGGGTAGCGGCGGGCTCCGTCGCGGCTTGCGACGCGGCGAGGCCGGCCACGACTCGCGGTCTCGGGCCTAGGTGAGGACCACGACAGGTGGTCCGTTCTACTTCACCACGACACGACGAAGTCGCGACGCCCGCAGTCAGTCGGGCTCCGACTCCAACGCCTCG
>CAYGCW010000349.1:0-3005 GCA_964348465.1 uncultured Acidimicrobiia bacterium
TGGAAGATAGGCGACCTCCTGACGCCGCTCCCAACCTACCGGACGGTCTGCGACCGTCACGCGATCCGGCAGGCCGAGAACGCCAACGGCAGGGCTCCGCCCCTGGCTAGCTCGTCACCGGCACCGGGATCCGGGCGGCGATCGTCGTGAGCGGGAGCAGGTTCTCGGCCATGTGACGGCACACCCGTTCGTCTACCCCGGTGCGGCAGAACAGCTCGTACCGGTAGTCGCCCTCGACCCAGATGAACGCCAGGCCATCCTCGACCTCCTGAACGTCGAGGCCGAACGGCAGCGAGTCGAAGGCGCCCGCCTGCCCGACGCGCAGCACTGCGACCTGGCCCTGATCGCGGCTGACGGTGTAGGGGGTGCCGGCCCAGAGTCCGAACGCCGCCGAGGTGATGCTGTCGATGAGGCCGGACCCGACGTCGAAGACGATCTGGCTCGTCACCGACTCCGTCCGCGGCGGCACCGAGGACGGGAACCCGATGCCGGGCAGGATGAGGGCCATCTCCTGGGGGCCGGCTTGCACGAAGCGGTTGATGCCCTGGCCCCGCTCCCAGACCCGATTGGTGACGACGGCGGCCTCGCCGCCCTCGACGTCGGCCAGGGCGGCATTGAACCACGTGATCTCGTCAACCGGCTTCAACACCAGTGGGTCCTCCTCCCCCTCGAGGGTCAAGCCCGGCAAGGTGGAGGAAGACGTGCCGTAGACGACCCGCTGCGAGATGTCGCCCACGTTCTCCAGGAGGGGACCGTCGCTGCAGCCCGCGACCAACGTCGCAAGCGCCAGGGCGGCGATCAGTGGTGGTCTTCTCACGTGCTGTCCTCGCAATGGTGTCCGCGGGGATCTCGTCCGGGCGGCGGCGGCCGGAACGGCGTGCCATCATCTTCAACTGTGAAGGCGGCCAGAGAGTTTCGCGACATCGGCGTGACGATGCCGGATCGGCTGCCCCGGCCCCCGGAGACGAAGCGCTCGATTCGGGTCGTTCAGGATAGCTACGCCGGGGACGCCGGCCTCGACACCGCCGTCTCCCGCGCCCTGCTGCTGCGTGCCGCCGCGGGCGAGGCGCCGGAGACCATCCGCCTCCACGTACCCGGGCGAGTCCTGGCGTTTGGTCGGCGCGACGTGGTCCACCCCGGCTATGCGGCGGCGGCCGCGGCGGCACGGGCCGCAGGCTTCCAGCCCGTCGAACGGCTCGCCGGGGGGCGCGCCGCCGTGTTCCACCAGGACACGATCGCATTCTCGTGGACGATCCCGGATCCGGACCCGGTCCCCGGCATCGAGGCTCGCTTCCGGGAGCTGTCCGCAGTGGTGGCCGCCGCCCTCGCCTCGCTCGGGGTGGACGCCCGAATCGGCGAAGTCCCCGGCGAGTACTGCCCCGGCGAGTACAGCGTCAACGCCCGCGGCGCCGTCAAGCTCATGGGCGTCGGCCAGCGCCTCAGCCGCCGGGCTGCGCACGTCGGCGGGGTGATCGTCGTGGGCGGCGCGCCGGAGATCCGGGAAGTGCTGGTGCCGGTGTACCGCGCCCTCGGCCTGGTGTGGGACCCGGCCACCGTCGGGGCGGTCGCAGACGAGGTGCCGGGGGTCGCGACCGCCGATGTGACGGCTGCCCTGCTGGCAATGCTTGCCAACCGCCACGATCTCTCCGCCGGGGTCGTCGATGCGTCGACGCTGGCGCTCGCCGGGACGCTGCGGGCCGACCATGTCGCCCCCATCGTTGGCGCGAACGCCCGGCGCCGATAGCCTGATCCGATGCGCCGTGCCCTCATCCTCAACGGGCCCAACCTCAACCTGCTCGGCACCCGGCGCCCCGACGTCTATGGAGCCGCCTCGCTCACCGAACTCGAGCGGAAGTGCCGGGAGTGGGGAGCGCAGGCCGGGTTCGGGGTCCAGACCTTCCAGTCGAACCACGAAGGGGAGTTGATCGACCGGCTCCACGGTGCTCGGGGCAACGTCGCCGGGGTGGTGATCAACCCGGGGGCCCTCACCCACTATTCGTATGCGCTGCACGACGCCATCGAGGCGATCGGGGTGCCGACCGTCGAGGTGCACATCAGCAACGTGAAGGAACGAGAGGACTGGCGGCGCCGGTCGGTCGTGGCCCCGGCGTGCGTTGCGAGCGTCTACGGGCGCGGCATCGCCGGGTACCGGTGGGCACTCGAGCACCTGGCGGCGCGGGCCGCATGGGCGCCCACCACCCTCCGCTATGGCCCCGACGACGACCACGTGGCCGACCTGCGGGTCCCCGAGGGGCCGGGGCCAATCTCGGTCGTGGTGCTCATCCACGGCGGCTTCTGGCGCGACCCGTGGCGGCGGGACCTCATGGACGGCGCCGCCGTCGACCTCGCCAAGGCCGGGTACGCGACCTGGAACATCGAGTACCGCCGCATCGGCGGCGGAGGCGGCTGGCCGGTCACTCTGCACGACGTGGCGGCGGCCATCGACCACGTCGCCGACCTGGCGGGCGACCACCCCATCGACCCGGCCCGGGTCGGGGTGGTCGGGCACTCCGCCGGCGGGCACCTCGCGCTGTGGGCGGCCGGCCGCCGGCGGCTGCCGGCGGGCGCGCCGGGCGCCGGGCCCCGGGTAGTCCCGCTGGCCGTCCTGGCGCTGGCGCCGCTCGGCGACCTGGCCGCCGCCCACGAAGCCGGGCTCGGCGAGGACGCCGTGGAGGACTTTCTGCGCCGGGCGCCCGCCGACGGCGAGGAGCGCTTCCGCGTCGCGTCGCCGTCCGCGCTGTTGCCCCTCGGGGTGCCGCAGTCCGTGATCCACGGCGACGCCGACCCGGCAGTGCCCCTCGACCACTCCCGGGCCTATGTCGCCGCCGCCACGGCCGCCGGCGACGAGGTGACGCTGCTCGAGTTGCCAGGGGTCGGCCACTTCGGCACCATCGACCACCGGTCGAAGGCATGGGTGACCGCCAGAGCCGAGTTGGAGCGACTGCTGCCCGCACGGGCCTGACCCGCGACCACTCCCTTTCTGATTGCTGATTCGACGGTTCTTA
>CAYGCW010000350.1:0-2990 GCA_964348465.1 uncultured Acidimicrobiia bacterium
CTGGAAGGACTGGGGACGCCCTTGAGTGATGCCGCCGTGGCGGCCCTCGCCAACACTGCGGTCTTGTATCGACTGGATGAACCCGACGTGGCGATGGACCTCGGAGTTCGACTGCAAGCGGAGGCGCAGCGCATCGCCGATCCGGCCACGCTCCAGATCGTCGACTCGGCTCTTGCGGTCATCCCATACGGCGCGAGTCGCCGCCTCGAGCCGGACTCGGCCGCGCGATGCCTGGCCCACTGGCAGGCATCGGTCGATCTGCTCGGCGACCTCGGATACCCGGCCGAGCCGCAGTACCGCAACGGAGTGATACTCCTGAACACGCTCGGGCGGCGCGACGAGGCCGAAGAGCTGCTGCGCTCCATGATCGAATTCGCGGACGAAAACCGCCCGGCCGAGCGCGGTTCCGCGCTCGAGGTCCTTGCGGACTTCCAGTTGTTCCGCGGCGAGCACACGGCCGCGGTGACTACGTGTCGGGAAGCGGCCCGGCTCCTGATCGAAGGGGGCGACCTCGACATCGCCGCCGAAGCCGAGACCCGGCGGGCGTGGGCGCACTGCCTGCTCGGCGAGTACGAACGGGCTGAGGAAGCAGTTCGCCGGAGCGACGAGTACCACGCCCTCATCGGGCTGCCGCCCGCCGCCGAGGAGGCCCCACTCCTCGTCGCCTCGATCGCCGCCGGTGCGAGCCGCTGGGACGACTTCCTGGCAGCGCTGCGCGCCTTCTTCGCGTCGGCACCGGCGCCGACCGACGGCGCAGCGTACGAAGACTTCCTGATCGGGGATGCCACCACCGGCACCCACTTCGTCCGCATGATCGAACCGCTGGCTCGCTGGCTCATGGCTCGCGGCCGGCGTGCCGCAGCAGCCGCACTCGTCGGTGCCGCTCCCATGGCCTTCGAGGCGAGCGCGTTCGTCGCGTGGGAGCAGGTCGGCGACGTGGCTCGCGTGGAACGAGTCGCCGCCGAGCTCGGCTCGGTCGACTCTCCAGACGCGCCGACCACGCTCGACGAGCTGTATCGCTACATGAGGCTGTGTAGCGCCGCCCCTTGAGGGATCGCTTCGCCAATTGCACACTCGCGGTGCCCGGAGTCCCGAGGCACGCGCCGGGTCGTCCGCGGCGTCGCGGATGCGGGCTCTCGAAGCCGGCCAGCCTGACGCCGAGCACGGGACGCAACGCAGGATGTGATGGCATGATGTGATAGGTTGGCCCGGAACGTCCTTTAAGCCGGTCCGGCGAGGCCGGGAAGGAGCAGCGCCATGCCGCGTAGAGTCCTCGGCGCCGACGACATCCGTCGGGCGCTCCACCGCATCGCCCACGAGATCATCGAGCGCAACCGCGGCGTCGGCGAGGTGGTGCTCGCCGGCATCCCCACCCGGGGCGTCCCTCTCGCCGGGCGCCTCGCCGAGGCTCTGTACGAGTTCGAGGGCGCCAAGGTCCCCGCCGGCAGCCTCGACATCGGCCTGTACCGCGACGACCTCGACCGCCGCCCCGTAGCGCCGATCGGCGTCACCGACATCCCGGTGGCGGTCGACGACGCAGTGGTGGTGATCGTCGACGACGTGCTCTACACCGGCCGCACTATCAGGGCCGCCCTCGACGCCCTCGCCGACCTCGGCCGGCCCCGGGCCGTGCAGCTCGCCGTCCTCGTCGACCGCGGCCACCGCGAGCTGCCGATCAGGGCCGACTACGTCGGCAAGAACCTCCCCACCGCCAGCGACGAGCGGGTGTCGGTGCGGCTGGCCGAGACCGACGGCGAGGAAGGCGTGTGGATCGGGGAGGCGGGCACGTGAGGACGCTCGACGACAGGCTCACCGCCGCCGGCATCGACGCCTCGGGCGAGCCGACCGCCGTGTTCGCGGCCCTCCACGCCGCCGTCGGCGAGGAGGCCACCGTGCTCGACCGCTACGAGCTCGAGGCTCGCCACCGGCGGGTGCATACCGCTGACCTGGATGCGGCGACCCGCCAGCAGCTCACCGTCGAGGTCCTGGCCTTGCGCGGCTACCAGCTGACCGGCGAGACGAGGCGGGGCGAGCCGATGGAGATCGTGCCGTACGACCCTGCCTGGCCCGGCCGGTTCGCCGAGTGGCGCGACCGGCTGGCGGCTGCGCTCGGCGACGCCGCGCTCGGCATCGACCACATGGGCTCCACGGCGGTGCCGGGCCTGGCCGCCAAGCCCACGATCGACATCCTGGTGGCGGTGGGCGACGTCGACGACGAGCCTGCCTACGTGCCCCAGATCGAGGCGCTGGGCGTTTCGCTCCGCAGCCGGGACCCCGACCACCGCTACTTCCGGCCCGTGGCACCCAGCCCCCGGGTGGTCCACATCCACGTGGCCGGCGTGGAGAGCCGGTGGCGCGACGAGCATCTGCTGTTTCGCGACTACCTGCGCGCCCATCCCCAGGCGGCCGCCGAGTACGGGGAGCTCAAGCAGCGGCTGGCAGCCGAGTACCCCGCCGAGCGGGTCGCGTACACCGACCTGAAGGGCGGGTTCATCAGGGAAGCGCTGGAAGCGGCGGAGCTGTGGCGCGCCGGGCGCCGGGAACGCGAGGAGGTCGCATGAGGCACCTGTTGACGGTGGAGGACGTCCCCCGCGAGGAGCTGGAAGCCATCCTCGACGACGCCGACGGTTTCGTCGAGGTGCTGGACCGCCCCATACCCAAGGTGCCGGCGCTGCGGGGCAAGACGGTCGCCACCGTGTTCTTCGAGCCTTCCACCAGGACCCGCCTCTCGTTCGAGCGCGCCGCCAAGGCCCTGTCGGCCGACACGATGTCGTTCTCGCCGGGCACGTCGTCCCTGTCCAAGGGAGAGAGCCTCAAAGACACCGTCCTCACGCTCGAGGCGATGGGCGCCGATCTGATGGTGGTGCGCCACAAGGCGGTCGGGGCGCCGTGGCGGGTGGCCGAGTGGACGAACGTGCCGGTGGTCAACGGCGGCGACGGCGCCCACCAGCACCCCACCCAGGCGCTGCTCGACGCGCTGACGCTGCGCC
>CAYGCW010000351.1:0-2983 GCA_964348465.1 uncultured Acidimicrobiia bacterium
CCACGACCCCGCCGTAGTCCTCACCGGGCCTCAGGGCCCCTTCCTGCCCCGGCAGACCGACGTAGCCGGCCGAGAACGAGAAGTAGGGGATGCCGGCCTGCTGGGCCTCGGTGATCGCCGGGGCCAGCGCCACGCCCACGTCGGGATAGCCGACGATGAAATCCACCCCACGCTGGATCAGGAACCTGACGTCGTTGGCGTGGACCGCCGGGTCTTGGTTGAAGTCGGCGGCCGTAGAGACGATGGTGCCGATCTCGGGATAGGTCAGCGCCTGGAGGATCGCCTCCATGTGGCTGACGCCCCGCCAGACGTTGACGGTGTCGCCGCCGCCGTCGGCATAGCCCATGACCAGGTCGCCGCCGCTCCCGGTGTCGCATTCCTGGTTGCTCCAGCACTCCATGGCCTTGTCGAGGGTGGCCTGGTCGAGGTCCTGGCGCGCCCGGGCGACCGAGGCCAGGATGATGTTCCAGCTCGCCTCGTCCGACGGCTGCACCGGCCCCAGCGCCTTCTCGACCAGTGCCGGGTCTGCCGCCGCCGGGTCCTCGCCGAACTCCGCCAGCGGGCCGTCACCGCCGGCCATCGTGGTCGCCGGGGCCGCAGTCGTGCCCGGGGCCGCGGTGGTGCCCGGGGCCGCAGTCGTGGCCGGAGCGGCGGTGGTGGCCGGCGTGTCGGCGGCTGTGGTGGTGGTCGTCTCTCCCGAGTCGCCGCACGCGGCGCCCAGCAGAGCCAGGACCGCCAAGAAGCCGATGATCCGTTTCATGTGCCTTTTCCTCCTCATGGGGCGTGCCGTGCCCTCGTGTCTCGCCGTTGTGTGCCGTCTCACTCTCGTGTGCTCTCCTTCCGCGACGCAGGGTCGAGCTCGTCGCCGATCGCCGGTCTTCGCCGGGCGCGCAGCACGTGCTCCACCCCCTTCACGATCCGGTCTCCCGAAACCATCATTCCCCCGATGATCACCAGGCCGAAGACCACGAACTGGAGCGCGGTCGCCAAGCCGAGCGCCCGCATCATCTGATTCAGGCCGGTGAGGAAGAACGCAGCCGCAAACGTGGACAGCGGGCTGGCCAGCCCTCCGGTGAGGGAAGCACCGCCGATGACGGCGGCGGCGATGGGCCCCAGCAGGTACTCGGACGCGATGTTGACGCCCGGGTTGCGCAGCAGCCCGGCCAGCGCGATGCCGGCGATCGCGTAGAAGATGGCCGCCACCACGTACACGAGGATCCGGTTCATCGTCACCCGGACACCGACGACGTTGGCGGCCACCGGGTTGGCGCCCACCACCTGGAACCGCCTGCCCACCGTCGTGAACCTGAGCCCGACGATGAGGAGCACGGTCACCGCCACCCCGATCCAGAAGATCGGGCTGATGCCGAGGATCCGGGTCGAGGTCCAGTCGGAAAGACCCTCCGGGACCGCACTCTGCACCGGGAAGGTGGTGACGTAGCGGCGGACCACCCCGGCGACGATCTGGCCCATCGCCAGGGTGACGATCAGCGCGTTCAGCCCAAGCCCGCCGATGAGGATCCCGTTGGCGAGCCCGATGAGGGCGGCGACTCCGATCGCGATCAGGATCGCCAGCCAGATGCGATCGTTCGACCCGTCGCCGACCCCCACCATGATCATCGCAGCCAGCGTGACGGTGCCGGGGGTGCTGAGGTCGATCCCGGCCGTCATGATCACCAGCATCTGGCCCAGCGCGGTGATCCCGAGGAGCGCGCCGAAGGGGGCGATGGCCGACAGGGCGGGGCTGTCGAGAGTCTCCGGCACCCAGATCGCGGCGACCACGACCAGCAGGAGCAGGGCGACATAGACGGGCATGTAGCGCGAAGCGACGACGAACGACGTGACTGCCGCGGAAGGAGCCGGCCGGGCCGTCACGCCGGCCCGGCTCCGGCGTCGGCGAGGAGCCCCGCAGCCGCCGCAACCTCGCGTTGCGCCGCCACCGCCAGCTCCCGGGCGGCGGCCGCGTCGGCCGTCAGCTCACCATCCCGGACCAGCACTCGCCCACCGACGAACACCCAGTCGATGTTCGACGTATCCATGCCCCACACGACGGCGCCAATCGGATCGTTGACCGGCGCGATGTTGGGCCGGTCGGTGCGCAGCACCACGATGTCGGCCTGCTTGCCAAGCCCGAGCGACCCGGTCACGTCGCCCAGGCCGACGGCGGCGGCCCCGTCGACCGTGCCGTAGCGGATCACGTCCCGGGTGCCGAGCAGGTTCGGGACCCCGCCCTTGCCGGCGAGCTTCAGATCGAACAGTGTTGCGTGTTGCACCGAGTTGGCGGCGCGCATCTGCGCGAACAGGTCCCCGGGCGCCTCCATCTCGCTGCCCACCCCCAGCCCGGGTCGGATGCCGCGATCGATGAGACCCTGCAAGGGAGGCCATCCGAAGCCGGCGGTCATCTCCATCGCCGGCGACAGCGCAACCCTGGCCCCCGCCGCGGCCATCGCGTCGAGATCTCGTCCGTCGAGGTTGGTGCAATGCGCGAGCGTCACGTCCTCGCCGAGCAGCCCGGCCTCGCCCCATTGCGCCACCGTGCCGGCGGATTCGGGCGCCGTCCCGGCGTGGGCGTGGATGCGCCACCCCGCCTCGCGGGCGGCCGGCCAGCCCTCGGGACCGTCGGCGCCCACGGCGAGCCTCACGTTGGGCGGCAGCGTCGTGATTTCCGGCCGATGGCCGGGCACGACCAGGACGCTGCGCAGTGCGGCGTCGGCATGAGCCTGGAGCGCCGCCGCGGCGAAAGACGCGTCGGTGGCGAGGTCCGCCCAGTCGACGACAGTCGTGATACCCGCTTCCCCGGCGCCGAGCAGACCGGCGAGTGTGGCCGCATAGAAGTGATCCGGCGTGTGATGCGGCCCGACCACCGCCGGGCTGATCGGTGCCGTGCTGCTGCCGGCGTTGCGGAACAGCGAATGCCAGGCGTGGCGGTGGGAGTCGACGAAGCCGGGCATCACGATCGCATCCGACGCGTCGACCACCTCGG
>CAYGCW010000352.1:0-2967 GCA_964348465.1 uncultured Acidimicrobiia bacterium
GCTCGACGAACAGCGCCCAGGTCACGAGCACCGCGATGATCACCCATGACCAATCAACGACGATGGGGATCCCGAGGATGCGGGCGACGGGAGCGCCGCGGATCACGGCTGCCTCAGAGCCGCATCGACGCGTCGACCTCGGCGTCCCACGCGGCGGTCTCGCCCCGTTCCAGCCGGAAGGCGGCCGCGGCACCGATCATCGCCGCGTTGTCGGTGCACAGCGCCGGCGACGGCAGGAAGAGGTCGACGCCGTGTGCCGCGGCCTCGTCGGCAAGCCGGGCGCGCAGCCGCCGGTTGGCCAGCACGCCGCCGCCTCCGGCCACGACGGGCGCGCCGGTGGCCTCGACGGCGTTGAACGTCTTGGTCACCAGCACGTCGACGATCGCCTCTTGGATGGATGCGGCCACGTCGGCCAGCGGCGGCAGATCGCCTTCGGCGGCCGTCTTCTCCACCCACGTCACGACCGAGGTCTTCAGCCCCGAGAACGAGAAGTCGAACGGCCGGTCGGCGAGAGCACGCGGGAACGAGACCGCGTCGGGGTCCCCGCCGTCGGAGGCGCGGTCGATCGCAGGCCCGCCCGGGTAGCCGAGGCCGAGGAACCGCGCCAGCTTGTCGAAGGCCTCCCCGGCCGCGTCGTCGATGGTGGCGCCCATCACGTCGTAGTCGCCCCACTCCCTGGCGTGCACGATCTGGCTGTGACCGCCGGACGCCAACAGCACGACCGCCGGGGGCCGGTAGGCGTCGTGCTCCAGCCGGGGGGCGAAGAGGTGGCCCTCCATGTGGTCGATCCCGACGAACGGTTTGCCCAGTGCCCACGCCAGCCCTCTGGCGAAGGCGAAGCCCACGACGAGCGCCCCGACCAGGCCGGGACCTCGAGTGGCGGCGATGGCGTCGAGCTGCTCGGGGTGGATGCCGGCCTGGGCGATTGCCCGATGCGCCAGGGGACGGATCGCCTCGACGTGGGCACGAGCCGCCACCTCGGGGACCACGCCACCGAAGCGGGCGTGGTCGTCTACCTGGGAGGACAACACGTTCGACCTCAGAGTGGTGCCCTCCACCACCGCCACCGAGGTCTCGTCGCAGCTCGTCTCCACCGCCAGGATCAACGGGCCGGTCACGACAGCTCCTCCCTGATGGCCGCCAGCCGCTCGCGGTAGGTCGGCTCGTCCACATCGATCGCCCACATGATCAGGGCGTCCTCGTTGACGTAGTAGTGCTTGCGAAGTCCGACCGGGGCGAAGCCGAAGCGGCGGTACAGCTCACGGGCCCCAACATTGGAGACCCGCACCTCCAGCGTCAGATGGCGGGCCCCGGTGTCCAGCGCCGCCTCGACCAGCTCCAGCATCAGCCGCTTGCCGATACCCTGCTGGCGGGCCGCCGGCGCCACCGCCAGCGTGGTGATGTGGGCGTCGTCGCCGACGAGCATCAGCCCGCCGTAGCCGAGGACCCCGGCGTCGGTCTCGGCGACGAAGTAGCGCCGATCGTGTCGCGCCAGCTCGTCGTAGAACACGCGGGCCGACCAGGGCTGGGGGTAGATCTCGCGCTCCATCCCCGCCACCACGGGCACGTCGGCAGCGGTCATCGGGCGGATCATGTGGACTCCGGTTCTGGCCACATCCCCTCCCTCCGGAACTCGGTCCAGTTGATGGCGGCATCGGGCTCCCGCAGGTACAGGGGGCGCACCGGCTCGGTGCCGAACGCTTCGCCCCGCTTGAGTCGGAGGCCGGCGATCTCCAGCAGGATCTCAGCCGATGGGTAGCGGGGCCGGCCCGTGCGCACCCGGTGCATCCCCCGGAACATCGCGTCGCCCGGCAGCGCCTCCCAGTCGCCGACGACCAGCGCATCGGTGGGATCGGCGTCGAGCAGCGCCCGGAACTCGGCGAGATCGACGAGCTCGGGGGCGGTGTCCTTCACGACACCGCCGGGGACTGGGCGATACGACGCCACGGCCACTTGGCCGCGCCGCGCGTCGACGACGGCCCAGATGCGGCGCCGGCCGGTGGCGGCGCGCAGGGCCAGCGCGTCCAACGAGCTGGCGGGGACCAGCGGCACCCCGACGGCGGCGGCAATGCCCTGCGCGGTCGCCAAGCCGGCGCGAATGCCGGTGAAGAGCCCGGGCCCGACGTCGACGACTATGGCGTCCAGTTCGGAGGGTTCCCAGCCGGCGCGATCGAAGCAGAACTCGAGCGCGGCGCCGAGGAACCCGACGTGACCGCGCCGGTCCACCTGGACGGCGAGCGCGGCCAGCGTTCTGCCGTCGCCCAACGCCACCGACGACGAGGGGGTGGCGGTCTCGATGGCGAGGATCCTCATCCGACCAGCTCCTCCAGCGGTCGCTGCCGCCACGAGCCCCGAGTCTGGAAGGTCAGTACCCGGGACCCGTCGGCGTCGACGGCGAACGAGACCACGAGGTGGTCGGCCGGGAGCCCGGCTGCCACGGCGTTGCCCCACTCCACCACCAGCACGGCGTCGGCGGCGTCGTCGAGGTCCAGGTCCTCGAGCTCCGCCAGCGAGCCGAGCCGGTACACGTCGGCGTGGACGAGGGTGATGAACCCCGCATAGCGCTTGACGAGCACGTAGCTGGGGCTGGTGATCTGCTCCTCGACGCCGAGGCCCTCGGCGAGACCGGCGGTGAACACGGTCTTCCCGGAGCCGAGCGGCCCGGCGAGGATCACGACGTCGCCGGGCTTGACGAGGCTGGCCAGCCGTCTCCCGGCCGCCATCGTGTCCGCCACCGCCGGGCAGTCGATCGCTGTCATGTCCCGAACAAGCCGAGCTGTTCCGCCGGCTCGGCGGCAACGGCCTCCGGCTCCCGGCCCGCTTCGGCGTCACCGGCGCCGTCGAGCAGGGCGCGGACGTTGGAGAAGTCCTCTCGCATGTCCTCGAGCACCCGAGCGCTGCCTCGCAGCGCGGCGGCGGGGTGGTAGGTGGGGACCAGATAGCGGCCCCACCACTCGTACGCCCGGC
>CAYGCW010000353.1:0-2964 GCA_964348465.1 uncultured Acidimicrobiia bacterium
CGGCTCGCCCGTGAACCCGCGGAGCAGCTCCCACTCGCAGGTGCCGACCGGAACGTCGCTGCGCCACACGCCCTCGGCCACCTCTTCGGTGACCAGCCAGGTTCCGTCGCCGAACGGGTCGGTGGCGACGGCCCGGCTCGGGGTGAGGTCGCTGTCCCACAGCCCGCATCCGCTCGACTCGAAGAAGCCGTCGCCCGACTCGATCGTGACGATCTCGATGTCGAGGCTGGAGTCCGTAGCGATCGTCGCCCCGGCGAGCGTGGTGCGCTCCCACGTGCACTCGTCCACCGACGACGTGTTGCGATACGTGCCGGCCGGGATGTCGACGCCGACCTGGTGGATCCCGTCGGGGAACCTGAACGGCCTCCCGGGCGCCAGCGTCGTGGGCGGCGATGCCTCCAGGTCGCCGAAATCGCCGGCCACGGGGACCCAGGCGAACTCGCCGAAGAAGAACTCGGCGTCGGCGGGCCCGAACCCGTTGGTGTTCTTGAGGAAGAAGCGCTCGAGGAGCGGCCGGAACACGCCGGTCGAGTCGACGCCGTCGCCGTCCCAGTCGCCGGCGATGTGGCGGTCGCCGGGATCCCCGAAGATGAACCGAACGTCGGCGGGTCCCGGCGTGTGGCTGTTGCGCAGGTAGACGAGGCTGGTCGTGTCGCGGAACAGGCCGACGGTGTCGACGCCGTCGCCGTCCCAGTCGCCTGCCAGGGGACGGTCGCCGACGTTGCCGTAGAAGTAGTCGATCTCGGCAGCGCCGATGCCCTGGTTGTCGGTGCCGAGCTTGTTGATGATGTAGAACTTGCCCTCACCGGGCCGGTAGATCGAGACGGTGTCGCACCCGTCCCCGTCGAAGTCGCCCGCCACCGGCACGTCGCCAGGATTGCCGAAGAAGTAGCTGATGTCGGCGATGCCCTGCGTGTTGGAGTTGCGCAGATAGACGAATCCGTCGCGGCGGCGGAAGAGGCCGGGGGTGTCGACGCCGTCGCAGTCCCAGTCGCCCATGAACGGGGAGTCGCCGGGGTTCCCGTAGTAGAAGAACTTGACGTCGCCGTCGACGTCGCGCAGGTACCAGATGCCGGTCCGGCCGTCGACGAGGGCGACGGTGTCCATCCCGGCCGGGTCGGCCGCCGACGACACGGCTGCGGTGAAGAGCGCCCCGGCCAGAGTGATGAGAGCGATCAGGCCCGTGAGGACGGCCGCGGTGCGGGTGGGCGAGGACGCATGGCTCACGGGGCGCAATGTACCCCAAGGGTCGGGGAGTTACGCGTCATGCGGGCGCCGGGGCTCGACGATGCCGATCAGCCGTCCTTCCCCGTCCACCACGGGCAGCGCGGCGTGCTCCGGGAGGACCGGCACGGCAGGGACGTCGTCGACCTTGTCTCGCAGGTCCACGGTGACCGGGTCGATCATCACCTCTGCCACCTTGGTACCGGATGCCGCGCCGGCGAGCATGTCGTGGATGGCGATGCCGACCACCTTGCCGTCGGCTACGACCGGCACGGCCGGCTCGGCCGTCACCCTGAGGGCGTCGGCGGCGCTCATCTCGGCTCCCACCCAGACCGGTTCTCGCATCGAGAGGTAGACGCGCCGTGCGGTGTCCCTCACGACGATCGAGCCGGACGGAGCGCGGGCGATCAGCTTGTGGCCGGCGCTGAAGAAGTGGCGCTGGAACCAGTTGCCGCCCGGCGCTCCCACCACCAGCAACGTGCCGAGCGGCAGGTCGGTGACGATGTCGGCGGGGTTGGCCGCCTGGATGGCGTCGGCGTGGGTGCCGTTGGCGTCGGCTCCGGCGTCGGCCAGTGCCTCCACGGCCAGCCGCCTCTCGGTGGGGTCCGGGTAGACACAGACGAGTCGGGCGGGCACGTCCAGGGCATCGGCGAGCGAGGCGGCGATCCGGGCAGCGAGTCGTGAGTGGGGCCCGCCGCCCACCGCCGCCACCACCGTGGTCACGGCGTCCGGGTCGAGCCCGTGGGGGACGGCGGTGGCGGCCAGGTCGAATCCGGTGAGCTTGCGGGCCACCAGCAGGTTGGCCCGGGCGGCCACGAACGAGGCGTCGAGGTCGGCACCGGCCGGGATGGCCGCCGGCCCGCCGAGCAGGCCTGCGAGCTCCCGGCAGCCCTCCCCGCGCGTGAACATCACCGTCCAGCGCCGGGCGGGAGGGGGCGTTGCCATGCGGCCTATCTTGCCAGCCGCGGCGAGGTTTCCCCGGCCAAAGCCGCCGGAGCCGCGTTGCGACTCGGCTGTGACACGGGGCGCCTCGGGCGGCCGGTCAGGGGCCGCGGGCGGGGGTGGTGTAGGTGTGGTCGGTGGGGGTGGTCCATCGGTGGTGGCCGTCGGGAAGGCGTTCGTAGGTCCAGTTGTGCTGGTGGCGGAGGCGGTGGTGGTGGCGGCAGAGGGGGGCGAGGTTGTCGGCGGTGGTGGGGCCGCCGTCGGCCCAAGGGGTGCGGTGGTCGAGGTCGCAGGCGGCGGCGGGCATGCGGCAACCGGGCCACACACAGGTCCGGTAGCGGGCGCGCACGTGGCGGGCCTGGATGGTGGTGGGGCGGCGGCGGATGGGCCCGGTCCAGGCCGGGTCGCCGGTACGGGACTCGTGGACCGTGGCTTGCCAGCGGGCGCCCGGGGTGTGGGCGAGGCGGCGGGCGAGGTCGGCGACGATCGGCCCGTAGCCGCGCAGTTCGGCGGGCCGGTCGGAGAGCCGGGCGAGGGTTTCGAGGTCGACGGTGACCTCCACCGACACTTGGAGTGCCACGTTGCCGGGGCGGCCCTGGAGGAGGTCGGACGCGACGTCGGCACGGAGCTGGTCCATGGTGCGGGTCTCGCCGGGCTGGCTGCGCAGGTGACGAGCCAGGCGGTCGAGGTGGGCTGCGGCAGCGGCGGCTTGGTCGGGTGCCAGGTCGAAGATCATGAGGTGCGTGGTGCCGCGGGTACTGGGCTCGGCTACCACCCGCCGCTCCTTCATGGCCTCGT
>CAYGCW010000354.1:0-2935 GCA_964348465.1 uncultured Acidimicrobiia bacterium
GCGTCGGCCACGTGCGGCTCGAGGTGGCTGATCGAGTCCAGCACCGCCCGCACCCGCCGGGCGTCCAGCAATCCTCGGTGGAACCATTCCCACAGGCGGGAGTAGCGCCCGACGAGCATCTGGGCTTCGGCGAGCTCGCCGGCGGCGCCGCGCCGGGTGAGACACAAGGCGGCGCCGATCTCGGCGGCGGCGCCGTCGAATGCCAGGTCGGGATGCTCCGGCGTCTCGGCCGCATAGGTGTCGGCGATGGCGGCCATGTCCCGGTAGCCCTGCGCCTGATAGTGCGACGCCATCCTCCGATTCGCTCGCAGCACCACCACCTGGTCATGCCCCGACAGGGCTTCGACGTCGATGTTGGCGAGCGCGGCGGCCAGTGCGGGCCCGGGCGGCATGATCGCCAGCCCTACGGGCACCCGCTGCCTGTCTGCGTCGAGCACGGTAGCGAACACATGTTCGACCGTACCAGACCCGACCGGTGCCAACAAGAGGCTCGTTACGGGATACTCCGGCCAGATACCCGCTCTCAGGCGTCCCGCAGCCAGACGGCGTAGGGGGCGTTCTCGGACACGGCGACGCCACCGGCGACCTCCTCGGTGATGGCGAGGCCGGCCAAGGTCCCGGACACCTGGAACGGCGTCACCGCAGGGTCGGCCCCCAGCACGCCGGCGGAGATGACCTCCTCACCGACGATCGCCCATAGCTGGTAGGTGCGGTCGGCCGGTAGCACCGGGAGCCCGCCTTCGAGCACATAGCCGACGCCGTCCGGCTGCAACGCCACCCGGACCTGCACCCCGGCGTCGCCCTCGAGCACGACGACTTCGGCGCCGGGGGCGGTGACCGCCGATTGGGCCGCCCGCTCGATGGTCGGTTCGGGCCGGTCGAGCGCCCGAACGCCGGCCAGCGCCACGAGCACCAGGGCAGCAGCGGCCGCCAAGCCGGCGAGCCACGGAGTGAACCTGCGGCGGGTCGCCTCCGTGCCAGCCGCCACCAAGAGCAGCGGCGGAGGTGCGTCGGACAGTCCTCCGGTGATGGCGTCCCACAGCCGGGGCGGCGGCTCGGCATCCCCGGCCACGGCCGTGGCGAGCACTGCGAGCGTCTCTCGATGGGCCTCCACCTCGGTCAGGGCGGCCGGATCCCGCTCCAGGAGCTCCTCGACCTGCTGGGCCTCCCACGGAGCGATGGCGTCGACGGCGTAGGCGCCGAGCAGCTCGCGCAGTTCCTCGGGGGTGAGCCGGTGGGTCATGGTCCGGTCACCCCCGCCGCGGCCAGCTCGACGCGCATCCGGCGCAGGCCGCTGCGGATGCGGCTCTTGATCGTGCCGTCGGGTTGTGAGAGCGTGGCGGCAACCTCGCGGTAGCTCTGGCCGCCGAAGTACGCCAGCTCGATGGCCTCGCGCTCGGCCGGCGTCAGTGCGTCGAGCGCCGCCCTCACCTTCTCGGACGCCACCCGCGCCCACACCTCGCGCTCCGTGTCGGCGGCATCCGCCGCCGGAATCAGCGTCGCCTCATGCTCCTCGCGCCGCCGGCGGGCGGTCTCGGCGCGGATGAGGTCGACCGACCGGCCGTGGGCGTCGGCGAGGAGGAAGGCGCGCAGCGAGCCGCGCTCCGGATCGAACCGGGTGGGCCGGTCCCAGAGTCTCGTGAACACCTCCTGAGTCACCTCCTCGGCGAGTGCTTCGTTCTGCAACAAACGTCGGGCCAGGCCGAACACTGCCCCGCCGTGGCGTCGGTATGCCTCGGCGAGGGCGTCCTGCGAGTAGCGGCCGATGGCGACCGCGATCGCTGCGTCACCGGCGGTGGTCATATCAGCTCCCACGCACGAGACGATACGATGCCGCCGGCCGATTCGGATGAGATCTTCTTCTCTCATCCGGTCGGCGACCGGGTCCGAATAATTAGCACTAAATCGTCGGAGAGAATGGAGACGAAGATGAGGAAATCGTTCATCGCCCTCGCCAGCATGGCCTTGCTGCTGGCCTTCGCCGGCGTGGCCGGCGCCCAGACGAGCGGCGCTCAAGTCAGCGTCGTCCACGGCGTTCCCGGCCTGACCGTCGACGTGTACGTCAACGGCGAGCTGACCTTGGAAGACTTCGCGCCGGGCGACGTGGCCGGCCCGCTCACCCTGCCGGCCGGCGGCTACGAACTGGTCGTCACCGCCGCCGACGACTCGATCGACAACGCGGTGCTGGTCACCAGCGCCGACCTCACCGACGGGCTGAATGCCTCGGTCGTCGCCCACCTGGCCGAGGACGGCACCCCCACGATGACGATCTTCGTCAACGACGTGTCTTCGATCGCACCCGGCAACGGTCGGCTGACGGCGCGCCACACTGCGGCGGCGCCCACCGTCGACATCCTCCTCGCCGACGGCTCGCCGGTTTTCAGCGGCGTCTCCAACCCGCAGGAGGGCGTGACCAACGTGCCCGCCAACACCTACAGCGCCGGCATCGCTCCTGCAGGGGCGGGCGTCGACGGCTTCGTGGTGGGCCCGATCGACCTCGAGGTCCCCGAGGGCACCAACCGCATCGTGTACGCCATCGGCGACCTGGCCGGCGGCACCTTCGACCTGGTGATTCAGGACATCACCGGCCTGAGCAGTGCTCCGGCGGCCGTTCCCAGCGGCTCCGGCGACCTGGCCGGCGGTGGCCCGAGCTCCTGGTTGATCGTGTTGATGGCCGCCGCGGCCGCCGTGCTCGGCGTGTCCGCTCGGATCGCCTTCGCCCGTAATCGCTGACAGACCCGAACTCGCAGGTGGGGAGGCCGCGTCGGCGGCCTCCCTGCCGCGATTGCGACACGGAAACGGCGAGTGGCCGGCGCGTAGAGTCGGCGGCATGGGACACCGGATCGTCGCCGGAGCGGCCGCCACCGTCAGCGCGGCGGTGCTGGCCGGAGCCCTCGTCGCCGTCGCCGGGGATGGCGGCGGCGTGTCGGACCGG
>CAYGCW010000355.1:0-2923 GCA_964348465.1 uncultured Acidimicrobiia bacterium
CAGCTCGGGACGGAGGATCACGGAGAGCCCCAGGCCGACGCCCTGCTCGATCTTCCACGGCAGCGGTTCCCGGAAGCGGGGCGCGGCCTGGTAGTCGGCGGCGATCACTGCGCCATGAGGGGCGCCGTGCCCCGCCCAGGACAGAGCGGCCGCCTCGGTCGAAACCAGGGCCGGGTACAGGCGGAACGCCCGGCCTCCCAGCTCTCGCTGCAACTGCTCTGCGTCGAGGTCGTGCATCAGCCCCAGCGCTCCTCGTGCCCGAGCTCGCTGGCGGCGGCGGTGAAGAGGTGCTGGAGCCGGAGGAGCTGAGGCACGTGGAACCGGGCCATCGCCGACGCGGTCCCGGTCCGGAAACGCTCCCGCTCGCGCGCGCTCCAGCCTTCCAGGGCCGCCACGCAGGCTGCGATCAGGCGCTGCATCTCGTCGGTCGGCAGCTCCAGCAGGGCACCGAGGAGGGCTTCGGAGAGATCGATACCGCCATCCGACCGGGCGAGCTGGCTGTCGATCCACGCGGCCATCTCCGCATGGACGACGTCCAACGGGGCGGCGGCCCAGCGCGTCAGCTCCTCGCGCACCATACCGGGCCAGTCCTCCGCACGGGTCATGGCGAGCGCGGCGGGCAGGTCGCCGGCCGGGTCACCGAGCCGCTTCAGCACGGCCGACGCCTGGGCGCGGACCGGCTGATCTGCCTCCGCGACGGCGAGCGCCTGGCGGGCGGCGAGCCGGGCGATCGCCGGCCGGTCGAGCTGCTCCTCGGCGAGCGCCAGGTTCGCCTTCGCCATGGCGTGGCCCGCCGGCCGGACGCCTCGCGGGTCGAAATGCACCGCATGGCGGAACGCTGCTGCTGCTTCCGTCGCCCTCCCCGCCGCCAGGTGCGACAGCCCGAGCGTGTTCGATGCGGCGCCGGCCCCGCCGCGGTCGCCACAGCTCTCCGCGAGCGCGACGGCCTCTGCGAGCGGCTCGATCGCCTCGTCGGGCCTGCTCGTCAGCAGCAGCGTGGCGCCGAGCTCGCGCCGGGCCGCAGCCGCCTGGGCCGGCACGACGTCCGGGTCAAAGACGCGTCCGGCGGCCGCAAACAGATCGAGGGCACGCCCCGCGTCGCCTGCGTCCCGGGCGACGAGCCCCTCATTGAAGATGGCCGCTCCCAGCTCCAGCGGCATGCCCTGGTCGCGAAACACGGCGGCGGCATGGCCGAAGGCCCGTCCTGCCTCGTCCGGCCGCCCGGCGGCGCGCAGCACCGCGCCCAGCGAGTTGAGGCTCTTCGCCTCCTCGACGGGGAGACGATCGCGGAACAGCTTCGCCGCCTCCACCAGCGCGCTCTCGGCCTCGTCGAGCCGGCCGAGGTTGGCCAGCACGGTGCCGAGGTGGAATTGGGCAGTAGCGTGTTGCACCGGAAAGCGATCGGCGGGATGGCTCTCCAGCTGCGCCCGCAGTTCGGCGACGGCGTCCTCCGCATTCATGCCGCCGGTAGGCTACGCAGATGCGGGTCCTCGTCGCCGGGATGGGCAACCTGCTGCGCGGTGATGACGGGTTCGGGGTGGCCGTCGTCCAGCGTCTGGCCGCCGGGCACGTGCCGCCGGGCGTCGTGGTGCGGGAGATCGGTATTGGGGGCATCCACCTCGTTCAGGACCTGCTCGACCCGGTAGACGCGCTCATCGTCGCCGACGCCGTCGCCGTGCCCCGCCCGCCAGGCACCGTCGTGGTGATCCGGCCCGAGCCCCGCGACGTGCACGCCATGTCGCCGCAGCAGCGTCACGACGCCCTCGCCGACGTCCACTACGCGACGCCCGAGCGGGCCCTGATGCTTGCGCGCGGGCTGGGGGTGTTGCCCACTACCACGTGGGTGGTTGGGTGCCGGCCGGAGGACACCGACTCACTGCGCGACACGCTCTCTCCCGCGGTAGCGGCGGCAGTCGGCCCGGCGGCGGCCGAGATCCGCCGCCTCGTCACCGAGCTGGGAGTCGACTGGCCGGCCTGACACGGGACTCGACGACCCTTGCTTGTGTAGAGTGGCCAGCGAAGGGAGCGCCGATGGAAATCATCTGGTGGTTGGCCAACATCGTGCTTCTGGTCGCCGTGATCCCGCTTGTGGCAATCCTCGCCGGGCGGGTGGTCCGGCCCATCCGCGAGATCGAGGCGTACGCCGCCGACATTCTCGAACACGGTGTCGCCCTCACCGGCAACCTCGACGGGGTGCCCCAGCTGGCAAGGAGCGCAGAGTTGGTCCGCTCGATCAAGACGGGGGCGGCAGGCTACGCGGCCACGGTCGGCGAGTTGTTGTAGGAGGTGTGAACATGCCGGTAGCCGCGATAGTCACGATCATCGGGGTTGGCCTCCTGATTGCCGCCCTCGCCGTCTACCTGGTGATCATCGCGATCAAGCTCCGCGGCGTCGTCGACACGCTCGGCAAGGTCACCTTCGGGGTCAGGGCAATCGCGTACCAGACCCGGCCCGTCAACGAGCTGGTGGCGCAGATCGAGGCCGACCTGAGGGCCATCGACGAGGCGTTGGGCGGCGTCCTCGAGCGGGCCCGGGTCCCGGCCGGGGGAGGCGGCTGATGGCTCTCGAGTTCCGATGCAAGAACGTCGGCGTGGTCTGCAACGCCGCGATCAAGGCAGGTACCGAGGAGGAGCTCCTCGACAAGATCGCCGACCATGCGGCTGACACGCATGGCGTGGCCCAGCTCACCGAGACCCTGGTCAACTACGCGAAGTCGACTGTCTCGGGAACGGCCGACGCCAGATCAACCACCTGACCGCTTCTCTGCATCGGCGCACGAGACGTCGTCGGCCATCGCCTCGTAGCGATCGAGGAACGCGGACACGATCCGCCTCGCTTCCCGCAGGCTTCCCGCCCAGGCGTGGAGCCAGTCCGTCCCCTCGGGGGTGATCCGGTAGATGCGCCGCGCCGGCCCGGTCGGCGA
>CAYGCW010000356.1:0-2920 GCA_964348465.1 uncultured Acidimicrobiia bacterium
GCGCCAGGTCGGCGTCGGCTTCGTAGGGGCTCCCGAACTCAGGCGCCCACTCCTCAACGTACAGACGGGCCATGGCGGCGATGGTAGCGATGGGGTGTGTCGCAGCCGGGTACCTTCCGGACGTCATGCGCAGGCTGCGATCGCGTGGCAGGGCCCCGGAAGGGTGGCGCTGGGCACCGGCGCCAGCCGGCGGCGAGGGATCGGCTTCGCCGTCTGCGACCGCCCGGCGGCGCCGGGCGCCGACGTGTTCGCCCATGCCTGGAGCAGGTGCGACGAGGTGCCACCGGGGTCGGGAGCGCCAAGAGGGGTCTAGCCTCCCCCGCCGTGATCCCGCCCGAAGATCAGGCCTACTACGACGCCACCGTGGAGCTGCTCGAGGAGGCGTACCTCGCCGCCGACAACCCGCGGTCGCAGTCCGGGTTCGGCGGCGACGCCGCCAAGTGGGAGCGCGACCGCCGCCCGATCGTGGCTGCCGTCCACCGTGGTGGGACGTTCCTAGACGTCGGGTGCGCCTCCGGGCACCTGATGGAGTGTGTCGCAGCGTGGGCCGCCGCGGACGGCTTCGCCATCGAGCCGCACGGCCTCGACTTGATCCCGAGCATGGCCGACTTGGCCCGCCGCCGGCTGCGCCACTGGGCGGACCGCATCCATGTCGGGAACGTGATGACGTGGGAGCCGCCCCGGCGTTACGACTACGTCCGCACCGAGGGGCGGTACGTCCCCGACTGGCGCCGCCGGGACCTGGTCGCCCGGCTGCTCGACCGGTTCTTGGTGCCGGGCGGGCGGATGATCCTGTGCTCGTACGGCAGCTCCCGGCGCCCCGAGCCCGCCGCCGAGCCCGTCGCCGGCTTGCTGCGCTCCTGGGGCTACGAGCTCGCCGGCAGCGCCGAAGTGGTGGCCCCGACCGGCCGAGTCACCCTCCGGGCGGCCTGGGTGGACTCCCCTCAGCCCCGTACCAGCCTGTAGACCTCGCCCTCGACGGAGGTGACGTAGAGCTCACCGGCCGCGTCGGTGCCGAAAGACGTGAGGCCGGGCACGTGCAGCCTCGGCCACTCCCGGATCTCCGCGCCGGCGCCGTCGAGGTCCAGGCTGCGGATCCAGCCGGCACAGAAGTCGCCGAAGAAGTAGAGGCCGTCCAGCTCGGGCAGCTCCGCACCCCGGTAGACGTAGCCCCCGGTGACCGAGCAGCCCTCGCCGTGCCCGTACTCGAAGACGGGGAAAGCCAGGCCTTCGATGTCGCAGTTCGCGGGCGGCGAGAAACAGTGGGCGCCTTCCATGATCGGCCAGCCGAAGTTGAGGCCGGCGCTCGGCGCCGGCACCGCGTCGATCTCCTCCCAAGCGTTCTGACCGACGTCGCCGATGTAGAGCAGCCCTTCCCCCGGGTCGAACGAGAACCGCCACGGGTTCCGCAGCCCGTAGTGCCACACCTCGGGCGCCCCGTTCCGGCCGGCGAACGGGTTGCCGGCCGGGATGGCGTACGGCTCCCCTCCCCCACCGGCTGCGTCGACGTCGATACGCAGGATCGCGCCGAGCAGCGTGTCGGGCCGCTGGCCCTGGCCGTACTGGTCGTTGGCCCCACCGCCGTCGCCGAGGCCGACGTAGAGGAAGCCGTCCGGGCCGAATGCCAGCATGCCGCCGTTGTGGTTGCCGGCCGGCTGATCGACGGTCAGCAGCACCCGGGCGGTCTCCCGGTCGGCGGCGTTCGCATCGCCGGCTGCGACGGTGTACTCGACGACGCGGGAGTCACCGCGCCGGTCCGTGTAGTGCACGAAGAACCGCCCGTTGTCACCGTACTCGGGGTGGAACGCCAGGCCCAGCAGACCCTGCTCGCTGCGGAACGTCACCAGACCGCGGATGTCGAGGAACGGCGCCGCCGGCCGAACGCCGTCTTCGACCACCCAGATTCGCCCTGGCTGGTCGACGACGAACAGCCGGGGGTCGCCCGGCGGGGAGTCGACGAACACGGGCTGCTCCGTGACGGTGACCACCTCGAGGACCAGCTCGACCGCTCCGACGTCGACGCGCTCGGTGGTTGAGGTGGTGGCGGCAGCAGACGTCGTCGTGCTCGGCGGAGGCGGTGTGGTGGTCGTGGTGGTGGTAGTGCTGGTAGTTGGCGGCGCGGTGGCGGGCGCCGGGGTCGGAGGCGGCGCCGTCCTCGTCGTGGGCGGCGCGGTGGCGGGCGCCGAAGTCGACGAAGCCGACTCCCCGCATGCCGCGCCCAACAGCACCAGAGCCGCCGCGGCGGCTGCGTACTTCATGGCCGGAGGCTACCGGTGGGGCCGGGATAGGTTCTCAGCGGCGCGGCACGATTCGCAGCAGGTCGCCGTCCTGAGTGGCGACGAGGATCTCACCCTCGCCGTCGACGCCGAACGTGAGGATCTGACCGAGCCTCCCCAGGTCCGGGGACCAGTCCCGCTCGTCGGCTGCCAGCCCATCCTCGTAGCGGAACGACCGAAGCCAGCCGCTGCACCAGTCGCCGTAGAAGTAGTGGCCGTGCAGCTCGGGGATGGCCGCCCCCCGGTACACCGGCCCCCCGATCACCGAACAACCCAGCGAGTGGTCGTAGGCGACGGTCGGAAACACCAGGTCGGCGCCGTCGCAGCCACCCGAGAAGCACTCTTCGCCCTCGAACAAGGGCCACCCGTAGTTCAGCCCGGCTGCGCCGACCGGAGCCACGTCGATCTCCTCGTATTCGGCCTGGCCGACGTCGGCCACGTACAGCAGCCCGCCGTCGAACCAGAATCGCCACGGGTTGCGGAGGCCGTACGCCCACACCTCGCGTGCCCCGCCCTCCCCGTCGGCGAACGGGTTGTCGGGAGGGACTGCGTACGGCAATGCGGCGTCCACGTCGAGGCGAAGCAGCGCGGCCAGCAGCGTCTCGGGCCGCTGTCCGTTGTCGAAGCGGTCATCGGCCGCTCCT
>CAYGCW010000357.1:0-2912 GCA_964348465.1 uncultured Acidimicrobiia bacterium
CCGCCCGGGTCATCGGCGACTCGCGGTGGCGGATCTACCTCAAGGACGTGCTGCCGAACTCCATCACGCCGGTGGTGGTACAGGCCACCCTGGACATGGGCAACATCGTGCTGGTGGGGGCGACCCTGAGCTTCATCGGCCTGTCCGAGGCGGGGATCGCCGAGTGGGGGGTGCTGGTCTCCGAGGGCCAGGCCGGCATCTCGGCGGGGCGGTGGTGGGCGTCGACGTTCCCGGGCCTCATGGTGTTCTTGTGGGCGCTGGCGTTCAACCTGTTCGGCGACGGCCTGCGCGACGTGCTCGACCCCCGCACCGAGTCGAAGCGATGACGCTGGTAGGCGGCGAGGAGCAGGCCGCACCGACGCGGGCCCGGGTGCCGGTTGCCTCGGTCGAGGGCCTGCGGGTCCATTTCCGCTCCAAGGCGGGAATCGTCAGCGCGGTCGACGGGGTGTCGTTCGACATCCACGACGGCGAGACGCTCGGCCTCGTCGGCGAGACCGGCTGCGGCAAGAGCGTCACCGCCCGCTCGTTTCTTCGGCTCGTCCCGATGCCGCCCGGTATCCAGGCCGGCGGGACGATCCTGTTCCGGCCGCACCGGCAGTGCCCAGCCTGTGACGGGAGCGGCTGTGAGCAGTGCCGTCACAGCGGCCGGGTGCCGGTGCCCTGCTCCGGCTGCGAAGGGGCGGGGTGCGCGCGGTGTCGCGACACCGGCCACCTGACACTCGACCTGCTCACCATCCCCGAGCGCCAGATGCGCGACATCCGCGGCAACCGGATCGCGATGATCTTCCAGGACCCGGGCAAGGCGCTCAACCCGGCGCTGTCCATTCGCGACCAGCTGGCCGAGGTGTTCTACCAGCATCGCTCGAACGACCTGCTGGCCGGCGCCGGGCTCGACGCAGAGGCCGGAGGACCGGCGGCCGGGGTGCTGCGACGCAAGGCTTCGCTCCGGTCGCGCCGGCTGGAGGACGCTCTGCTCGCGCTGCCACCGCTGCGTGCCCGCCGCAACAAGCTGCGGGCGGTAGCCGACGACCGCGTCGCCGATGCCCTGGCCGAGACGCAGATCCCCAACCCGCGCAAGGTGATGGACCGATATCCGCACGAGCTGTCCGGCGGCATGCGCCAGCGCGTGATGATCGCCCAGGCGCTGGCCTGCGACCCCGACCTGCTCATCGCCGACGAGCCGACGACGGCCCTCGACGTCACCGTGCAGGCGCGCATCCTCGAACTCGTGCGTGAGCTACAGCAGCGCCACCAGACGTCGGTCCTCTACATCAGCCACGACCTGTCGCTGGTACGGCGCGTCTGCGACCGCGTGGCGGTGATGTATGCGGGCCGCATCGCCGAGGTGGCCCCAGCAGCCGAGGTCTTCTCGGGCCCGCGCCATCCCTACACCCAGGGGCTGCTGGACGCCGTGCCGGCCGCGAGCCACGAGCGGGGCCGCCTGGCAGCCATCGCCGGCACCGTCCCGGAGCTGATCGACCCGCCTCCCTCGTGCCGCTTCAGCGGACGCTGTCCGTACGAGGCGGCGGCCTGCCGGAGTGCCGACCCGCAGCCGGCTCCCGTCGCCCCGGGGCACGACGTGGCCTGCTTCATCCACCACCCGCCGCCGGGTGATCTCGAGCTGCCCTCGTTCGAGCGGACCGTGCGATGACCACCTCGCCCGCGCCCGCGGCAGTGCCCGCGGCCACCGGCGACGTGATCCTGGCGGTGCGCGACCTCCACAAGCACTTCCCGATCAAAGAGGGGGCCCTCCAGAAGGTCGTGGGCCACGTGCGGGCCGTCGACGGCGTGAGCTTCGACATCAGGCGCGGCGAGACGCTCGGCCTGGTCGGAGAGAGCGGCTGCGGGAAGACGACGCTCGGCCGGTGCGTGAGCGGGCTGACCAAACCGACGCGCGGCGGCGTGTACTTCGGGCTCTCCGCCGAGCAGCGGGATCGCCTCGACGGGCTGCCGGGCGACGCTGCGGATCGCGAAGCCCTCGACAGGAACCACCGAGTCGACCGCATGGCCGGAGACGCCTGGCGCCATTACCGCCGCAACTGCCAGGTCGTGTTCCAGGAGGCGTTCGCATCGCTCAACCCTCGCCACCTGGTCAAGGACATCGTCGGCCGGCCGCTGCGCGTCCATCGAGAGGCCTCGGGAGCCGACCTCACCTCGCGGGTCATCGATCTCCTCGAGCAGGTGGGGCTGGGCCGCCAGCACCTGTACCGGTACCCGCACCAGTTCTCCGGGGGGCAGCGCCAGCGCATCTCGATCGCGCGGGCGCTGGCGCTCGACCCACAGCTGGTCGTTCTCGACGAGCCGACCAGCGCCCTCGACGTCTCCGTGCAGGCGCAGATCCTCAACCTCCTCCACGAGCTGCAGCAGGGGCGCCATCTCGCCTACCTCTTCATCACCCACGATCTGTCGGTCGTGCGTCACATGGCAGACAGCATCGTCGTCATGTACCTCGGCCGGGTGGCCGAAGCGGGGCCGACCGAGACGATCTTCGAACGGCCCGAGCACCCCTACACCGACGCCCTGTTGGCCGCCAGCCCGGACGTCGACGAAGCGGCGGTGGACCTGCAGACCCTCGAGGGCGCCATCCCGGATCCTGCCCACCCACCCCAGGGCTGCCGCTTCCACACCCGGTGTCCGGTGGCGACACCTGCTTGCGGTTGGGAGGTCGACGACGTCGTCCGCTGGCTGGAGGACGTCGAAGGCATGTTCGACTCGCTGGCCGGGGTCTCCCGCGAGGATGCCTTCGACGCCTGGCTGACCTTCGACGACGAAGCTGCCGCCGGCCGGCTCGCCGCCGCGGTGCACGACGACGCCATTCCGCTTGCGATGCAGGAGGCCCTCGAAGAGGTCACCGTCGACGGGACGAGGATCCGGCTCCGGTTCACGCCGGTCGACGAAGTCTCCCTGACCGT
>CAYGCW010000358.1:0-2901 GCA_964348465.1 uncultured Acidimicrobiia bacterium
CAGCTTGGCGGCGAGGTCCGGGCCGAGCAGCGGCAGTGCCGCCGGCGGCACGTCCCAGCCGTCGCCTATCTCCACCTCCCCTGCGGGCAGCGCCGGCGGCAACGCGGCGTCGAGCGCCGCGGCCAGGCCGAGCGGATCGATCAGCCCGGGCGGCAGCGGCGTGCTCCCTCCGGTCGGCAGGCCGTCGTCGTCGACGGTGATCACCGTCGGCAGCTCGTAGAGCGTCGGGTCGTGGGCCGCCTCCTGGAGGGCGTCCCGGCCGGTGCCATCGGCGTCGCGCTCCTCCACGCCGACGGTGCCCGACACGTCGACCCGTCTGGCATCCAGAGCCGTCTCGACCACTCGCGCAAACCACGAGAATGTGCGCCGGCCCCTGACCGCCACCGTGAGCCCTTCCGGCTCGATGTCGCCGCCTGCGTCGATCCGGTAGCTCACGTCGTGGTCGTAGGCGACCACGGTCCCCGGCGGGGTGCGGTAGGCGAGCCGCAGCGGTCCGGCGGGCGGGGCCGGCATGGTCGTCGAACCGGCGAGCGTCGTCGATGTCGGCGGCGGGTCCGGGGTCGTGGTGGCGGTGGACGGCACCGTTGTCGAGCCCGACGAGCCCGTGCAGGCCGTGGCCGCCAGGGCCAGGGCGACGAGGTGGGCGCCGAAGCGGCGCGGGGGCGCGGTCACAGGCGGCGACGATACCGGCCGCCGGCGCTACCGGAGCGCGCTGTGGCACACTCTCGGTCATGGCCGTGTTCGCCTACGACGCCGAGATCTGCGAGCGGTTCCCGACCATACGGGGAGGAGCGCTGCTCGCCGCCCGGGTGCGCAACGGCCCGGCTCCGCAGGCTTTGGCGGCCGCCTTCGCCGCCGAGCAGGCTGCGACCAGGGAGCGCCTGGCGGGCACGCCGCTCTCCGAGGTGCCGACCCTGGCGGCGTGGCGGCAGGCGTTTCGGGCCTTCGGCACCGACCCGACGAAGTACCGCAGCGCCGCCGAATCGCTGTTGCGGCGCCTGACCAAGAAGGGGGACGTGCCGTCGATCAACCTGCTCGTGGACATCGGCAACCTCGTGAGCATTCGCCACGCCGTGCCGGTGGCGGTGTTCGACCGCCACGGGGTGGCGGGAGGCCTCACGGTGCGGTTCGCCGCCGGCGACGAGCCGTTCGCCGACCTCGGGTCCGACGACGTCGGCCATCCGGCCCCGGGCGAGGTGGTGTTCGTCGACGAGGCCGGCGTGGTGGCGGCCCGCCGCTGGTGCTGGCGGCAGAGCCGGCCCAGCGCCGCCGGCCCCGAGACGACCGAGGTGCTGGTCACCGTCGAGGGCCACCACGAGGGCGCCGCCGGGACGGTGGCCGCCGCCCTCGCCGACCTGGAGGCATTGCTCGACGAGTTCGTTCCGGCGGCCGAGCACCGCGCCTCGCTGCTCGATCCCCACGATCGGGCCCTGAGCTGACTCAAGCCGGCGGGAGCAGGTGGGCCCGGTCCAGACTCCAGCTCGCCTCCTCGCCCTCTGCCAGCCGCGGCGGCGCGGCGTCTCTCACGACGACCTCTCCGGTGGTCGTGGCGAGGCGATAGTCGGTGTGGGCGCCGCGGTAGAGCACGCCGGCCACCTGGGCCGCCAGCGGCCCGCCGAGGCGCGCCCACTCCGGCCGAACGAGCGCCAATCCGCGACCGGCTCCGGCTCCGTCTGCCCGAGTTCCGTCCACCCGGAGCCGGGTGCCCGCGACATCCAACAGGAGCGTCCCGTCGTCGGGGCCGGCGGCCGCCACCTCCAGCGCCGCCGCCGGGCCGGTGAGGCGGGCCTCCCAGAGCCCGGCCGGCTGCTCGTAGACCTGCTGCGGGGTGCCCTCCTGGACGATACGGCCGTCCCGCAGCAGCGCCACCCGGTCGGCGACGGCCAGAGCTTCGGCGGCGTCGTGGGTGGCGTGCAGCGCTGCCGCCCCGTTGCGGAGCCGCCGTTCCGCCAGTTCGGCCTGTACCGAGGCGCGCAGCGGTGCGTCGAGGTGGGCGGTCGGCTCGTCGAACAGATACAGGGCCGCGTTGCGGGCCAGCGCCCTCGCCAGGCCGACCCGCTGCTGCTGTCCGCCGGACAACTCCGCCGGGCGCCGGGCGGCGAAGGCGGCCACGCCCATCCGCTCCAGCAGCCGGAGAGCTTCTGCCCGCGCCGCGGCGGCGGGCAGTCCCTGGCGCCGCAGCGGATAGGCCGCGGTCTCCAGCGCCGTCATGTGCGGCCAGAGCGCGTAGTGCTGGAACACCATCCCCACCCTCCGCCGCTCCGGCGGCACGCTGAGCCCGGCTCCCACCACCGGCTTCCCGCTCACGAGGATCTCGCCGGCGTCGGTGCTGAGGAACCCGGCGACGGCGTACAGCAGGGTGGTCTTGCCCGAGCCGGAGGGACCGAGCAGGGCCGTCGTCTCGCCGGGGGCAACGGTGAGGTCGATGCCCTCCAGCACCGGCGCGTTCCCGTAGCTCACATGGAGGCCGCGGATCTCGAGGGCTGCGGCCATCACTCCGTCCCCACGACGCCCGGCCCGGCCCGGCGGGCGAGCAGCAGCGGGACGGCGACGATCACCAACGGCACCGTCAACAGCACCGCCAGCGCCGACGTGACCGTGAGGTCGCCGATCTGTTGGAGGTTGAGGATCACGACCGCCAGCGTGTCCGTGCCCGGGCCGTAGAGCAGGCTCGACATCGTCAGCTCATGGACCGCGAAGAGGAACACCAGCACCCAGCCGGCCCCCAGCGCCGGGCGCAGCAGGGGCAGCGTCACGGTGCGCAGCGCCGCCGCCGGCCCGGCGCCCGACGCTCGGGCCGCCCGCGTGGCATCGGCGGGGACGCCGGCCACCGACCCCGCCACCACGCGGTGGCCGATGGCCCAGAACTTGCCGAGATAGGCGATCAGGATGAGCAGCAGC
>CAYGCW010000359.1:0-2899 GCA_964348465.1 uncultured Acidimicrobiia bacterium
TCGCCCACGGCGGCGACAACGCCGTGGTCGACCTGCTCGACCACTACCGGATCGATCCCGGCGCGGTCGTCCCCATCGACCGCTTCGCCGAATACGGCCACCACGCCGTGGCCTCCGATGCGAGATCGGCGCTACGGGACGCCACCAACGCCCTGCCCAAGCTCTTCGACGACGTCGAGATCCGATCGGAATGGCCGGGCCCCGACCCGCCGTTCGGGCCAGGGCCCGCGGCGATCCTCGACGCGGCCTCCCGGCTCGTACAGCGCAACCGCCCCGACGAGGAGGGGAGGCGTTGGCTACGCCTGCGGGACGTGTTCGGGGGGATGCTCCTCGTGCCCGGCAGCGTCAGGGAGCGCATCGCCAAGGCGGTGTCGTCCGCAGGCGGGAGCTTCGAGGAGGTGGCAGCGTCTTTCCCCGTGTTTCTCGGTGAGCACTACAACTACCCATACCGCGACTTCCTGGAGAAAGGCCGCCTCGACGAACGACCCGAAGGCGAGTTGCCCGATGCCGGGCGTCTACTGAGGCCGGATTTCGCAGCCGATGCCGTGCCCCGCCGCGACCTACTGAAGGACGACCGGCTCAACATCGCGCCCCATGTCGAGGCGCTGGCCCTGCTGATCACCGCCAAGGACATGAAGCCGCCGCTGGCGGTGGGGCTCTTCGGAGACTGGGGCTCGGGCAAGAGCTACTTCATGGAGGCGCTGCGCGAGGAGATCGAGCGGATCACCGCCGAAGCCCGCCGGTCGGGCCTGACCCAGTTCGAGCTCCCCGTGTACCGCAACGTCGCCCACGTCCGGTTCAACGCCTGGCACTACGTCGACGCCAACTTGTGGGCGAGCCTCGTGGACACGGTCTTCGCCAGCCTTCGCATCGACGAGGGAGAACGGGACGACAAAGTGGCCGCCCGGCGCCAGTTCTACGTGGAGCAGCTCAAGGAGCAGAGAGCCGCGCTGCGGCAAGCCGACACCGAGCGCCGCCACCTGGAGGAGCGGGTGGAGTTGGAGGAACGGCGCCTGGAGCAAATCCGGCGCGAGACGGCCCGCAACCTCACGGTCCTCGAGACCGCCAAGGCTGCGGCCGCAGTCGATTCGGCGACCCGCGACGCCATCAACGACCTGGCGGCCCGCGCCGGCCTTCCCGAGATCTCCCGCTCTGCCACCGAGCTGGAATCTGCGCTCCACGAGGCCAGCGAAGTCATCCGTCGCTCCGGCGCGCTGGCCAACGCCGTGAGCGGGCGCTACGGGCGCTGGTGGTTCGCAGGCGTTCTCGCAACGCTGGTCGGCCTCCCGGTCGCCGTGGCGCTCGTCGTGAGCCAGCTCGACTGGGACGCCGTCGAGAGACTCGTCGGTGTCGCCGCCGGCGCCGTGGGCGCCACCGCAGGCACGATCCGCGCGGCGACGGCCCGCGGCAGGGCCGTCCTGGAGCGCGCCGAGCAGCTCGACGCACAGCTCCAGCAGCAGATCGAGCAGAGCAAACCGGTTCGGGACGCCAGGGCCGCGCTGGCCGCTGCCCAGCAGGAACGCGCCGCGGCCGAGGAGCGAGTCGACGGCCTCATGGAGAACATCCGCGAGATCGAGGAGGCCCTCGAGGGCCTGACGCCGGCCAGCCTGCTCGCCGAGTTCATCCAGGGCCGGATCGGCAGCGACGACTACCGCAAGCATCTGGGCCTGGCCTCCCTGATCCGGCGCGACTTCGAGGCGCTGGCGGGGCACGTCAAGCAGTACAACGAGTTCCTCGACGAGAAGCCCGCGGAGGGGAAGGCGTCGGTGCCCGTGGCCGGCGGGGACCAGGCGCAGTACCACGTCAACCGGATCGTGATGTACATCGACGACCTCGATCGCTGCCCGCCCGCCCAGGTGGTCGAGGTGCTTCAGGCCGTCCACCTGCTGCTGGCGTTCGAGCTGTTCGTGGTGGTCGTCGCCGTCGATGCTCGCTGGCTGGCCCAGTCGCTGCGCGCCCACTACGAGGACCTGCTGGCGGGCGGGAGAGACGGCCAGGACCTCGCCTCCGAATACGCCCGCGTCGCCGGGCCCCACGACTACCTCGAGAAGATCTTCCAGGTCCCGTTCTGGCTCCGGCCGATGGGCTCCACCGCGCAGAGCCGCCTGCTCACCAGCCTCGCCGGAGCTGTCCCCGCGCCGGCCGGCGCCGACGAATCGGCGGCAGAGGCGAGCCGCGTCTCCGCTCCCGAGCCGGGCCCGTCCGGCGAACCGTCCGCAGGCGAGACCCCGGCTCCGTCCGGCGCCGTCGGGCAGGAAGGCGAGCCGGCCCCGCCGCCGTACGACTTCCACCCCGAACGCATCGAGATCGACGGCGACGAGCGCGCGTTCATGGAGGAGCTGCGGCCGATCCTGGGGCGCTCCCCCCGGTCGGTGAAGCGCTTCGTCAACGTGTACCGCCTCGTGAAGGCGGTCGCGGCCAACACCGGAGCCACGTTCGAGGCCGGCAGCGCCATCCCCGAGAGCCGGGTGGCGCTGTGGCTGCTGGCCGTGGTCACGGGGATGCCCGAAATCTCCGCCCCGGTGTTCCGCGCGCTCCGGAGAGGGAGCCTGGAGCCGGGCCCGTCGCCGCTCGGGGATGCCCTCAGGGAAGCCGCCGCAGCCGACGGCTACCCCCCGCCGTCGGAAGTGCGCCCGGCTCCGGATGCGCCCCAGCGCCACGGCGCCCAATGGCAGCGGGTCTTCGACTGGGTCGAGGCGCAGCCCGAATGGATGAATGCCGACGTCGACGGATGGTCGGTGCTCATCGAGCGCATCGCGCGCTACTCCTACCGAATCGAGGACTGAGCCGGCCGCTACGAGGTGCGGGCGGCCCACCAATGGTCGAGGAGCCGGTAGGCCTCATCCGCGCCATAGGGACCGTGGTCGAGGCGGTGCTCGAGCAACATGTCCATGGCCTC
>CAYGCW010000360.1:0-2535 GCA_964348465.1 uncultured Acidimicrobiia bacterium
GAGGTGCCGATCAAGGACGTGATCGCGCGCCTCTCCGAGGATGCCCGGGTCGAATCGGTGCAGCCGATGCAGAGATTCGAGGTCCAGTCGAGCTACGACGACCCCTATGTCGGGATGCAGCACGGAATGGAGGCCACGCGGGTCTGGGACACCCATGCCTGGACCGCTGGACGCGGCGTCACCGTGGCGGTGGTCGACACCGCGGTGGATCACGAGCACCCGGATCTTGCCGACAACGTCGTGCTGAGCAGGGACTTCGTGACCGAGGGAGCACGCCGAACGGAGATCGCGGAGTTCCATGGCACGGCCGTGGCCGGAGTCATCGCCTCGGCGGCCAACAACGGCATCGGTACCGTGGGCGTGGCGCCGGGCGCGCGGATCTTGGCGCTGCGTGCCTGTTGGGAGTCCCAAGCCAAGGGATCCTCCGGCACCTGCAGCACCTTCACGCTTGCGAAGGCGCTCGCCTTCGTGGTCGAGCGCCGGCCCGAGGTGATGAATCTGAGCGTAGTCGGTCCCCCGGATTCCTTGCTGGAACGCCTCGTTCGGGCCGTCTTGGCACAGGGGGTCGCGGTGGTCACGGCCTATCGAAAGAGCACGAGCACCATCTCCTTCCCCGGATCGATGAGCGGGGTCATGGTGGTCGGCGGTCCGGACTCACCCGTCGCCGAAGGGGCCGACCCGCCACTTGCCGCGCCCGCACGGGACATCCTGACCACCACACTGGGCGGCGGCTTCGACTTCGTCTCGGGGAGCTCGTTTGCCGCCGCGCACGTCAGCGGCGTCCTCGCCTTGCTGCTGGAAGAGGCTCCGGGGCTGGCCGCCGAACAGCTTGACGAGGTACTCCGGCGCACCTCGCGGTCGGTACCGGAAGGGGCGAGCGTCACCGCGCCGCTGGTCGACGCCTGCGCCGCACTCGACCGGGTGGCCACGGAGGGCAGGTGCGTCCGTGCCGCCGCCGACCGATCCTCAGAGGCGGTTCGGCCGCTGGCCCGGGTTCAGTGAACCGTCTGGCGTTCTAAGAGCACAAAGAAGATGGACGCGGTACCCACGCGACCACAGCTCGGGGGATGCACGATAGTCCAGATGGCAGTTCCCAGCAGTCTATGGCTCGAGCCGGCTTCAGGTCCCCTGCTTTTTAGCCACTTTGATGGAGGTGAAACATGACGCGACAATTCCTCGAACTCACCAGGAGGTCCGCGAGTGCCCTGTTGCTGGTGGCGGCGGCGACGGCGCCTGGCGCCGGCCAGGTCGTGCTCAACACGGTTGCCGAGGTCGGCGATCCGGCGCCCGGATCCGGCGGCCTCCTGTTCGAGGCCTTCGGTACCCACCCGGCCGTCCAGGCCCTGGGCATCGAAGACCTGCAGCCGCGCATCGACGGGTCGGGCAACGTGACCTTCCACGCCTTCATGGGGGACGATGGGGTCCCCGATCCCACTCCGGCCTACCAGCCGCCCACCCAGCCTTCGGGCATCTTCCGGACGGTCGGCGGCGAACTCGAGTTGATCGCCCAGGTCGGCGACCCGGCGCCGGGGACGGCGGCCGACTTCACCGGCTTCCCCAGCACCTTCTTTCCATCCACGCCCCGCCTGGTCGACGGCCGCGCGACCTTCCTGGCCTCGGCCGGTCCGGGCGGTCTGTGGTCCGACCTCTTCGGCCCGCTCGCCCCCCTGGCCCTGATCGCTGAGCCGCTGCCCGAGATCGCCTCCGGTGCCACCCTGGGCTCGATCAGCGCGTGGGGCGCCCAGTCGGGGATGGCCTTCTTCTCCGCTGCGATCGACAACCTGGCGCCGGACGACCCCAGGCCGCTCGGCCTGTGGCGCAACCTGGGCGGCGGCCGCGAGGCGGTCGTCCACACCGGCATGCCCGCCCCGGGTTTCCGCGACGGCGTCCTCTTCGGCACCACCGATACCACCTTCCGGACCGGCCCGTTCGGCTCGTTCGACTTCAACGACTTCTTCGAGGTGGCGTTCAACGGATTCGTCACCGGGCGCCGGATCGAAAGGGATGGTGACGAGGGGATCTGGGTCGAGAGCGCCGGCGGCCTCGAGCTGGTCCTCCAGGAGGGCGACACGGCGCCCGGGGAGTTCGGCTCCCGCGCCATCTTCCACAGCGGCGCCTACTCCACCTTCAGCGGCGTCCGTTTCAACAACGCCGGCGCGATCCTGTTCAAGGCCGAGGTCGACCCTCGCTTTTCCGCCCGGCACCCGACGATCTACACCATCCGAGACGGCAGCCTGCAGCTGGTCGTCAAGGGGTCCCGGGAGGGAAGGGTAGCCGACGCTCTGCCGGGCGACCCCGCGCCTGGCACCGACTTCAACTTCCTGTTTCTCGGCTCGGCCGACCTCAACGACCGGGGGGACATCGCCTTCCGGGCCGCCATCGACTCGACGTCGGATCTGTTCGCGCGCCCCGACCGTGGGATCTGGGTCGATCGTGGTTCAGGTCTCGAGCTCGTCGCCGTCGAGAAGGGCCCGGTTCCGGGCGTACCCGGCGAGACCTTCACCCGGATCGACACGGCGGTCCTCGAAGGGGACG
>CAYGCW010000360.1:2672-2887 GCA_964348465.1 uncultured Acidimicrobiia bacterium
TTCGAGGTCACCTTCGACGACGGCTCGATCGGGATCTACACCGCCCAGGTCCTGGCGCCGCCACCACCGCCCCCGGACTGCGGTGACGGCTGGTGCGACCCGGGCGAGGACCCGTGCTCGTGCGCCCTCGACTGCGGCGCGCCGCCGGCGACCGAGATCGACTGCGCCGACCTCGTCGACGACGACTGCGACGGGGCGTTCGACTGCGCCGATCC
>CAYGCW010000361.1:0-2882 GCA_964348465.1 uncultured Acidimicrobiia bacterium
GGCGTGGCGACGATCAGCGTCCCCTGGTTCATGGGTGAGCGGCTCGCAGGACTCGTGGTACCCGACCCGGACGTCGTGGTCGATCCGCCGCTGCCCGATGGGCGGCCAACGGAGCGCCTGGCGGCGCTGTACCGCCACCTGGCAGACGCCGTCGCCGGAGACGACACACCGCTGGTGTGGGCCGGTGATTGCGTGGCGATCTGTGGCGGGCTGGCCGGGTTGCAGCGGCAGGGCATCGACCCGGTGCTGGTGTTCTTCGATGCCCACGGCGACTTCCACACGTGGAAGACGACGCAGTCCGGATTCATCGGCGGCATGCCGCTGGCAATGGTGGTCGGCCGGGGCGAGCAGACCGTGGTCCGAGGCGCCGGCGCGGCCGTGATCCCGGAGGCCGACGCGGTGCTGGTGGACGGACGCGACCTCGACCCAGGAGAGGACGAAGCGGTGGCCGGCTCGGAGCTGACGCTGTTGTCCGTCCCCGATGTGGCGGAATGGGAGCCGCCGGACCGGCCGCTGTACGTGCACGTGGACGTCGACGTGGTCGACCCGTCGGACATGCCGGCGGTCAACTACCCGGCGCCCGGCGGCCCCTCGCTGACCGAGGTCGAGGCAGCCCTGGCGGCACTCGCCGCCACCGGGCGCGTGGTCGCCGCGTCGCTCTCGTGCTGGAATCCGGCGCTTCCCGACGCCGGTCGAGCGGCGGCGGCCACGGCCCGGCTGGCGCAGGCGCTCGGCTGAGAGGGAAGGCCATGGCCGGCGAACTCGTTGCGGGCGGCTACCGGGCCGAGTCCACGAGATGGTGGCTCCGAGCGCCGCGCGCTACTTCGAGACGTCGAAGCCGACCTTGCGGAGCAGGCGCAGAAAGGCGGTCGCTGGCTCCTTGAACTGCACCGGACGCAGGGCGTCGTCGAAGTTCTCGAAGAACTCGAGCATCTTCTCGATCACGTGGCTCAGCGACATGATGTTGAGGGTGTTGGTGGGCCAGCGGCCGAATGCGACCAGCCGGGTCCGGACGGCGCCGCCGCCGCGCGCCTCCGCCCGGTGCACGCCGTCCCGCTGGACGCCCGCCACGACCGGCTCCAGGGGCTCGGCATAGGCCCACTCGACGCGGCGCAGCACCGAGTGCAGCACCCGGTGGTCCTTGAGGCCCGGGTTGAAGTGCGCTTCGCCCTGCTTGACCTCGCCGACGATCACGTCGACACAGTCCGGCTCCAGCCGCAGCTCGGGGTCCTCCACCAGCAGCATCCCGCAGTCGTCACCTTCGTGGACGTCGCCCAAGTAGATGGGACCGGGCATGCGCACGGCGAGCACGTCCACGTCGGTGATCGTCGAGAACGTGCCGTCGTCGTGACGGCGCTGCACCTCGAACTCGCTCACGGTGAGGTAGCCGGTGAGGCGCAGGTAGCTCTCGATGAGGTTCACGGCGACGTCCACGGCGCCTCCGGGTCACAGGGCGGCCCAGTATGACCAGCTGCGGGCGGCCTGCCGGGATTTCGCGTGTCGGGCAGCCCGGCGCGGCGCCGGGGACCTTTGCCCCTTGCCACCGGGAGGCGGGTCCGGCGACGATGTCCGCAACTCACGAAGCGAGGCAAAGTGATCCCCTACGAGAACCTCGACCCGTGGCATGTGGCCCGCCAGCAGTTCGACCGCTGCGTGCCCTTCACCGACGACCTCAACGGGTGGCGGGGCGTGGCGACCTGGCTCTTCGAGCCGGAGCGGACGGTCAAGGTCGCGCTACCGGTCGTCATGGACGACGGCTTCGTCCACCTCTTCACCGGCTATCGCATCCTCCACTCCGCGGTGCTCGGGCCCGGCAAGGGAGGCATCCGGTTCCACCCGAACGTGGACGAGAGCGAGGTCAAGGCGCTGGCGGCGTGGATGACCTGGAAGTGCGCCTTGGTGGACATCCCGTTCGGCGGCGCCAAGGGGGGGGTGCAGTGCGACCCGACGGCGCTGTCCCCCGGCGAGAAGAAGCGCATCACCCGCCGGTTCATCGCCGCCCTCGGTGACAACATCGGCCCCCACACCGACATACCCGCCCCCGACCTCTACACGGACGAGTCGACGATGGCGATCGTCTACGACACGTACTCGATGATGCACCCCGGGGAGAACAACCGACCGGCCGTGACCGGCAAGCCCCTCAACCTGGGCGGGTCGCCGGGACGCGCCGACGCCACGGCTCGCGGCGCCCTGTACGCCACCGCCCACTTCCTCGAAGTGGGCGGGCTACCCGGCCTCACCCGGCTCTCCGGCATCGACGTCGCGATCCAGGGCTTCGGCAACGCCGGCCGCAACGCCGCCCGGCTCTTCCACGAGGCCGGCGCCACGGTGGTCGCCGTGAGCGACACCTCCGGCGGCATCTTCGAGCCGAACGGCCTCGACATCGCCGCGGTCGAGCACCACAAGGACGCGACCGGCCGGGTCGCCGGCTTTCCCGGCACGAAGCAGCTCGGCCCCCGCGAAGTGCTCGAAGTGCCTTGCGACGTGTTGATCCCGGCCGCCATCGAGAGCCAGGTCACCGAGGAGAACGTCGATCGCGTGCAAGCCCGCCTGATCGTCGAGGCGGCCAACGGGCCCGTTTCCCCAGGGGCCGACATCGTGCTGGCCCAGCGCGGCATCCCGGTGGTGCCGGACATCCTGGCCAACGCCGGCGGGGTCATCGTCTCGTACTACGAGTGGGTCCAGAACCTCGAGAACCAGCAGTGGGACGAGCATGAGGTCGTAACCAAGTTGCGCAACAAGATGCACCGCGCCACGGAGCAGGTCGTGACCAAGCGGGCGGCGCTGATCCAGGGCTTGCCGGCCTATCAGGAGGCGTGGTCGCAGGTCCGCCCCGACGACCCGCCGATCCCGCTCCCCGATCTGCGGACCGCGGCCTA
>CAYGCW010000362.1:0-2881 GCA_964348465.1 uncultured Acidimicrobiia bacterium
GTGGGGGGTGTCCCGCGCCAGGTCCTCGTACCAGCCCCGCGCCACCAGCTCGTCCAGCACTGCGTCGACTTCGTCGGTGATGTCCACCCTCTGGACGAGAACCCCCAGCTCCAGGCGGTCGAAGCGCCGCCGGGCTGCAGCCCGCACCAGCTCGATCCGGCCGGCCAGCCCGTCCTCGGTGGCGTGGGTCAGGTCGAATCCGGCTCCGGTGTGGGTGAAGCCGGTGAACTGGACGATATCGGCTTGGCGGGCCGCCACGCCCAGCAGCTTGTCGCCGTTGCCGCCCACGAGGATCGGCAGCCCGGCGCCCTGCGCAGGGAGGGGCTCCAGGCGCAGGTCCCGCAGCCGATAGTGCTCGCCGTCGAAGTCGACGGCCTCGCCTGCGAACAGCCGGCGCAGCACTGCGAGAGATTCCTCGAGGCGGGCGATCCGCACCGACCCGCGCTCGAATGGGATTCCCGCCGCCGCATACTCTTCCAGAGCCCAGCCCGCCCCGAGCCCCAGCTCGAACCGGCCTGCCGACATCACGTCGACGGTGGCGGCCTCGTGAGCCAGCAAGGCCGGGTGGCGGAAGTCGTTGCTCAGGACGTGGGAGCCGACGCGGATGCGCTCTGTGACGGCCGCCGCCGCGGCCGCCAGCACCAGCGGGCCGGGGGCGCCGAGGTGATCGGCAAACAAGACGGTGTCGTACCCCGCCCGCTCGGCCGCCACCGCCGCGGCGCGCAGAGACCCGAGATCGGCGTGGTCCCGCAGGCTGATCCCGAAGCGCAGCGGCCTGGTCAAACGATCTCCTCTCGGCGGGTCGCGCATCCTACGCGCCGGCAACGCTGATACGCTGGCCGCGACATGGTGTGGCGCCGACGACGGCGAGAAGCGGGGCCGGTGATCCTGGAGGAGGGCCCGACCGCGCAGGGCCGGGTGGTGTGGCGCACCTGGCGGCTCCTCCCCGGTGATGGGCGCGGCGGCGACGGGAGGCCGCTGCTGACCGGCCTCAGCGGATTCCCTTGGCGCGGACCCACGGTCGACGCCCGCTGCCTGATGCGGGACCCGGCGCCACGGGCCTGGTCGCCGTTTCAGGCGACCGTCGACCGCCACCACCGTGTCGTCCCCGACCCAGCCTGCACGTGCGGGATCTACGCCTCTCGCGCCGACCTGGTAGGCCCCCCCGCCTACGCCATCCGCAGTCGCGATCCGCTGGTGATGGGGTTCGTCGAGCTGTCGGGACGCTTGCTCGCCGACGGCGACGACTACCGGGCCCAACGGGCCCGCGTGGTGGGCCCGCTGACCGTCGCCACGCCCCGCCTCTGGGGGTCGCGGCGGCCGTGGGTGACCGTGGTCGACGGACGCTACCGGGCGCAACGAACCGCGGGGAGGACCGGCGTGCCGTACGGCGAGTGGCTGCGGCGGCTGCGTCATGAACTGGCCGAGCGATACACGGTGCCGGTGCTGCGGGCGCCGGCCTGAGCAAAAGGAGTCCGATGAGCGACGCCAAACAGCGCCTCGAGTCGCTGACCGAAGAACTGGCGGCGATCGAGAGCGCGCTCGCAGAGGTGCCGCCCGGCGACTTCAGCCGGAGGATCGACCTTCGGGAGCGCCGGCGGGAGCTGCAGGGTGAGATCAACAAGGCGCGCCGGGCGCTGCCGATCGACCGTGGTGCGCTCGCAGCGGAGCTGCGGGCATTGCGGGAGCGCCGCGACCGGCTCGCAGGCAAGCGCATCGACGTGGTGTCCCAGGCGGGAGGTGGCAGTGCCGGCGGCGACTTCGCGTTCGCAACCGACGCCTGGAAGCTCAACCGCCACATCGACGAGGCCACCGGGCTCACGGACATCGAGGCGAGGATCGCGGAGATCGAGGAGCGGCTCGCCTCCACCGAAGGAGGAGAGTGATGACGACCGAGCTGTCGGAGTTGTTGGCCGAGCTGAGCGTCGTCCACGACGAGCTGAGCGTTGCGGCCGAGGATGACATCGAGCGCCTACTGGAGCTGCAACGCCGCCAGGACGAGTTGCGCGCCAGGGCTCGGGACGCAGCGACCCCCGGCCGGCGAAGCACCCGAGCCGGCGAGTGACGCGCCCTCCCCCGGGAAGGGCCTGACGACTAGAAGGGGACGCCGACGGCGTCGCAGAGGAACGACATGAAGGGCGACGCCCTCCTGCAGTAGTCCGTGAAGTCGTCCATGAAGCGGTCCGACGTGATCTGCGTCTGCTTGACCCGCGTCGAAGCAATGAAGTCCTTGCGCTTCAAGTCGTCGATGAGCGGGTGGTCTTCGTCGTAGCCCTTCGGCGGGCGCTTGAGCGTGTCGCCCTCGAGCGTGTACACGTCGGTGAACCGCTTCCCGCGAGTCGCCTTCTTCCAGCCGGCCGGGTTCTCGTCGATGTGCTTGCGGATCGCATAGGCGACCTTGGTCTCCGGCCGCCAGATCCCCACCCCCATGAACGACCCGGCGGGCTCGATGTGGAGGTAGAAGCCCGGAGCGTGCACGTCGGAAGCCATCTCGTGCCGAAAGTGGACGCCGGTGTTGGTCTTGTAGGGGGTCTTGTCCTTGGAGAAGCGGGTGTCGCGCTGGATGCGGAACAGCGAGCCGCCGACCTTGCGGGAGTCGGCAACGAAATATGGGGAGATCTTGCGGAGCGGTCCCGCGAAGTCGTTGACGAAGTCCAGCGCCGGTTCCCGGACGTGCTCCTCGTAGGCTTCATGGTTGGCCTTGCACCCGTCGCAACCACCGGGATCCCGGCTCGCGCTCAGCGACCCCGTGCGGCCGCCCGCAGACTGAGCGCCGACCTGCGGAGCGGCCGGCGCTACGACGACAGGCGCATGATGATCAGCCCGTTGAGGCCGTCGCTGGCGATGATCGACCCACTGTCGAAGAACGGGAACACGCCCC
>CAYGCW010000363.1:0-2880 GCA_964348465.1 uncultured Acidimicrobiia bacterium
TCGTCGGGGTGTTCGGGGTGGCCGACGTCGTCTTCTTCCTGCTGATGGCCGAGTGTCTGGTGTACCTGTTCCGGCACCGCCGGCAGGTCCCGGACCACGAGCGCGGCCAGACGCCGGCACTGGTCTGACGCCGGAGAGGGCGTACTTCAAGCCGGCGGCCCGATGCCGGTCTGCCAGGCGTAGCCGCCGCGCGTACGGGGCGCGAGGGCGGCTCCGGCGGCCGGCGCTTCCCTGCGCCCGCCGCCGGCGGATAACCTGGCCCGATGAGCCGCGAACGAGCGGACGTGGTCGTGGTGGGAGCCGGCATCGTCGGCTTGTGCGTGGCCTACCAGGTCGCCAGGCGCAGCGGCCTGGACGTGCTGGTCCTCGAGAGGGGTCGCGACGTCGCCGAAGGCTCGACCGGGGCCTCGTCGTCGATCATCCGCCAGCGCTACACCCGCGACGAGATGATCCGATTCGCGCGGGGCGGCCTGGTGGCATTCCGCGAGTGGCAGACATTCACCGGGCTGGCTCGTCCGCTCGGGGCCTACCGGCCGATCGGGGTGCTGTGGATGACCGGCGAGGATCGCACCAGCGTCGAAGCAGACCGCGACCGGCTGCGCGGCGCGGGTGCCTCCGCCCACTTCCTCGACGCGGCCGCCGTGCGGGAGCGCTTCCCGGCGCTGTCGACCTGTGGGGTGCGATTCGACTGGACCGGCGAGGAGGACCACGCGTGTGTCGACCACGACGCGTTCCTCTTCGAGGAGGACGCCGGCTACTTCCCGCCCGTGGAGGCCTGTCGTGACCTCCTCGAAGCTGCCCGGCGGGAGGGCGCCTCCATCCGGTTCAACGCCCCCGTCAGCGGGATCACGAGCCGCGGCGGCCGAGTCTCCGCCGTCGAGCTCGCGTCCGGGGAGCTGATCGGCACCGACATCCTCGTCAACGCGGCCGGACCGTGGTGCAACCAGCTCAACGAGCTGGCAGGAGTGGAGCTCCCGTGGCGCCTGGTCCCCACCCGGATCCAGACGCTGGTGCGAGAGCTTCCCGCCGAGGTGCCTCGACCCCTGCCCGTGGTACTCGACTCGGTGACCGGCGTGTACTTCCGGCCGGAGACCGGCGACGCCCAGCTGCTCGCCGGGTCGGTGCGCGAGGCAGACGAGCAGGAGGCGGTCGATCCAGACGCCTACCCCGCGGGCGCCGACCGCGCCTTCGTCGAGACGCGGATCCACGGCGTACACCACCGTATCCCTTCCCTCCCCCACCGCGGCACGCTGCTCGGCTATGCGGGCCTGTACACGGTGAACCGCGACGACGTCCACCCGCTGATCGGCCCCACCGAGCTGGACGGCTACCTGGTGTGCAACGGCTTCAGCGGCCACGGCTTCAAGGAGGCTCCGATGGCCGGGGCGCTGCTCGCCGCCTGGATCACCGGGCGGGCCGCCGAATTCGACCCGGACGTGCCGCTGTCCTTCTTCGCTGTCGATCGCAACCCGATCCCGATGGCCGAGAAGTCCGTCCTCGCCTGAGCCCGGTACCATCCGCGCCGATGTCCTCCTCGCTCATGGTCACCGGCGCGGCCGGGTTCATCGGGTCCAACTTCGTTCGCCGCTGGCGGGCGGCGCGTCCCGGCGACCGCATCGTGGCCGTCGACGCCCTCACCTACGCCGGCAACCGGGCCAACCTGGCTGGGGTGCCGGACGTGGAGTTCGTCGAGGGCCGGATCGGCGACCTGGCGCTCATGCAGGACGTGATGAAGCGCCACGAGGTGGGGATCGTCGTGAACTTCGCAGCCGAATCCCACAACAGCTACGCCGTGATGCGGCCCGACGTCTTCTTCCGGACCAACGTGGTGGAGACTCAGGCGCTGCTGGAGGCCGCCCGCCGCCAGGAGGTACGGCGATTCCACCACGTCTCGACATGCGAGGTGTACGGCGATCTCGCCCTCGACGCCGACGACGCCTTCACGGAGGAGTCGCCCTACCGGCCCAACACGCCGTACAGCGCGTCGAAGGCCGGCGCCGACCACGCAGTGCGCGCCTATCACGCCACGTTCGGGCTGCCGGTGACGATCTCCAACTGCGCGAACAACTACGGGCCGTACCAGTTCCCCGAGAAGGTGGTCCCGCTGTTCACGACGCGGGCCCTGGCCGGTGAGCAGCTGCCGATGTACCGCTCCGTCCAGAACCGCCGTGAGTGGATTCACGTCGCCGACCACTGCGACGCCATCGCCAGGGTGATCGTGGACGGCGCCGTCGGCGAGACCTACCACGTGGGCACCGGGCGCGAGGCCACGATCGAGGAGATCGCCGACCTCGTCCTCGAGGAGCTGGCGCTTCCCGAGACGCTGAAGTCCGTCGTCCCCGACCGGCCGGGTCACGACCGGCGCTACCGCCTCGACAGCACCAAGATCCGGGCGCAGCTCGGCTGGGCGCCCAAGATCGACTTCGAGGCCGGTATCAAACAGACCGTTCGCTGGTACGCCGATCATCCCGAGTGGTGGCAGCCGCTCGTGGGAAAGGCCCCGGTGGTCGAGGAATACTGGAAGGAGTGACTAGTCACTCTGGGGGCGGGCCGTATGTGCCTTCTCCGCCCCGCCGCCGGCGGGTAGCGTCGGAGGAGAAGAGGCCGCCCGTCGGCTAGCGGGCGGTCGACAGGCTGACGGGAAGAAGGAAGACGTGCGCAAGCGCGGTTTGGCTGCGCTGCTGATCGTGCTGGCCGCGCTCGCCACGAGCGGGTCGGCCGGACCGGCGCCGCGCCGCCTCGGGGCTCCCCGTCACGCCAGCCCGGAATGCGTCCGCCTGCTGCCGGGGGACGTCGGCAACCACTGGTCCCCCGACGGCGAGCTCGTCGTCCACGTGCTCGACTGGCGCTTCCGGGACGGGTCCGGCGTCTTCCACGGCG
>CAYGCW010000364.1:0-2855 GCA_964348465.1 uncultured Acidimicrobiia bacterium
AAGAGCTGGTGATCGTGCCCGGCGCCGACCACAACGACTTCGAGCTCGTCACCGGGCCCGAGGTGATCGAGGCAACAGTCCGGTTCATCCGCGCCGCCGGAGCCGGGTAGGGCTCTAGGAGATTCGCTTGTCTCTCGAACCCGAGCTAAGCGCCGCCCTAGCGCAGGATTTCGCCGAGCGACCGACCCGGCAGCTCGTCGAGCAGCGAGCGCGCCTCGGCGACCAGCTCCTCGAGCTCGGGCCGGCGTTCTGCCGCTGCCGCCAGCGCACGATTGAATCGCGCCACGTCGTCATCCGTGACTTGCCGGTCGACGATCTCGTCGGCCGACCACAGCCCCTGGAGGAAGGGTGCGGCACCTGCCTCGAGCACGCGACGAGATTTCGGGCTGTGAGCAAGCTGAGTAATGCCGACCCGGTTGCGCTGGATCAGATCGGCCAGCTTTCTCCCGCGTTTTGTCTGCCTGATACGTTCCTCCACCTCTCGAGCCAGCCCATGATGCCGGGCAGCCCACGGCAGCCTCCTACGCCTGATCGCCGCCGGTAGCTCCGTCTGGAATCGCCCTTCGGCAAGGGCGAAGGCGCGGGGCGGCTGGACTGCCGCGAAGGAGCTGGCGAAGATCGAATCGATCAGCTGAGCTATCAGGCCGGCGCACACCGTGGTGAGGTCGAGGTCGGCGAAGACGTCCTCGATCTGGTGCCCGTAGGCATTGCCGAGCGACGGATCACCACCCCACAGGAGGCCCACCACGCGCTTCCAGTTGGCACCGTCCGGATGGGTGCGCTCCACGATCAGCGACCCGGAGTCTCCGTAGTAGGCGAATCGCGCCTGGCCCGCGTCTGGGTCCACCTCGAAGTCGTTGGTCGATCCAAGGTGCGCCTTGGTCAGATTCACAGCCACCACCCTGCCGGTGGTGTGCTCGGTAGTCGCACCGGACTTCTCCACCGGCATGTTGAGGACGGCGACCGTTGTCTCGTAGACGGCCGGGCCGACGCCCTCGATCTCGTAGACAACGTGGTCGATATCGGTCGGGGCGGCGATGGTGGCATCCATTGTGCCGGTGCGGACATTGTCGGCGATCTGATCGGCAACGGCCGTGCTACCCCACGGCTGATACACGTTGGACCCGGCCGTTCCACCCAAGACGTGGTTGTTGCTGAGCAAGACCGGCCCGTCATTGATGTCGTCCCATACCCACCCCCCGAGGGTGCCGCCCCCCAGAGCGCCCTCGATGCTCCGACCGCCGGGCACCGGGCGCACCCGGCCGGCGAGGGATCCGTTGGCCAGGTGCGGGTACTCGACGGCTCGCGGTCGCTCGACAACATCGGTGGACACCACGCTCTCATCGGTCTGCGACTCGGCGAAGAACCTGATCTCAGGCGGAATCAGCCACTCCGGCCTGACCTCCTCCCGCGGCAGCTTCTGATCGACATAGACGATCACCGAGAGCTCGTCGGTCACCCGGCCATCACGCCGCTTGTAGCCCACACCGACGGTGTGGACGCCGGGAATGCTCAGTAGCCGATCGAGTGCCGTTTCCTTGGCCCGGTTCAGCTGAGCCATCTCGTCCGCAGATGGCGTTTCGTAATCGCGGTCTTTCTCGGGCATGCCCGTACCCCTTCCCACTCGAACCTTCGTCTTCGCCGGAAGCCGCCGTTGCCGTTGCTCCGCGTGAGGCGCCTCGGCCGTGCGTGTCACCGGCTCGACCTCAGAATCACCGAGCTGCGTCTCACGGATGTCTCTCGCCGTCAGCAAGCTCGGGGAGACCTTGCGTTCATCGCCGACGACGCCAAGACCCGTCATCGTCGACGGTGGCACCCGGATCTCTCTGCCCGCGACGGCAAGGTCGCTCGGACGTGGACGGGTCTCGCTCCCATAGGATCGTGTGATGCTGCACATCGACCACGTCGTCATGACCGTCGGCGACTTCGACGTCGCGGCCCAACGCCTGTTCGAGCGGCATGGGTTGCGGTCAGTTCCCGGCGGCCGTCACCGCCATCACGGCACCGGTAACCGGATCGTACCCCTGGGACCCAGCTACCTGGAGCTCATGGCGGTGGTCGACCCCGACGAAGCGGCCGGCAGTCCCCTCGGACGTTGGGTGACCGACCGGGCAGCCGGAGGAGACCGGCTGTCCCTCCTCTGTCTGCGCACCGACGACATCGCAGCGGTCGGCCGCCGCCTCGGCGAGGAACCGGAGCGGATGTCGCGGCGGCGGCCCGACGGTGTCGAGCTGGGCTGGTGGCTGGTAGGGCTGTCGGCCGCCCTCACCGAGGACCTTCCGTTCTTCATTCAGTGGGACGTGCCGCCGGATCTGCTGCCCGGTCGCGACTACGCCGGTCACCGCGTGGAGCCGGCCGGAATCACGTGGGTGGAACTGGGCGGCGAGCCCGATGAGCTGGCCGGGCGGCTGGGACCCCACGACCTGGACCTGCGCATCGTGCCGGGAGACCGAGGAATACGGCGGATCGGGATCGCCATCCAGGACGGCGAGATCGTCCTCTGACACATCGCCGGCGACCGACCCGGGCGCCGGGACGCCGCGGCGCCGCCCACAGGAGGAATCGAGCCCACCCAGCGGGTCGGATCATCGGGGCGCGGGCTCAGTCCGGGCCGGGCGAGGAGGAGAGTCGGGGGAGAACATGGGGTTAGGGTGGGTGCCGACTGCGGGACCCCTCGAAGGTGCAACGGAGGAGACACCACGTGAGCTATCTGACCACCGGAGTTGCAGGTACCTCCCGCAAGGAGCACGAGTCGCGGGTGGCGATCCATCCCCGACATCTGGCCACGCTGCCCGAGGCCCTGCGGGCGAATCTCGTCTTCGAAGAGGGTTACGGCACCAAGTTCGGGTTCGAAG
>CAYGCW010000365.1:0-2829 GCA_964348465.1 uncultured Acidimicrobiia bacterium
GGCCCCGGCGCGTAGGCGATGTTGTTGTGCCAGCTGTCGCCGGTGGTCCAGCCGGGCATCGGGCACTGCTCCACCCGGTAGGTGAGGCCGCGCTCGCGGGCGTACTCGAGCAGCGGCACGAAGCCCTCCTCGAAGTCGACCAGGTTCTGGTCCATCGACCGGGCCTGGTTGCGGCCGACGAAGCCGCACACCGCGTCGACGCCCAGGAGCGCCGCGGCGTCGATGACGCGGCGCATGAACCCGTGTTTCTTGGCGCGGATGTCGGGGCCCTCGTGGAGCATGTTGTCGAAGTAGCCGAGATTGGAGAGGCCGATCTCGTGCTCTGTGAGGGCCGCCCGAACCCTCTCCGCCCTCCGGGCGTCGAACGGCTGACGAAGATCCAGGGTGTTGGCCACCGGGTCGAGCATCGCCTCGGGCGGCACGTCCGTCTCGCTCGGGTGGAGCGCGGCCGAGAGCTGCATGTAGTCCGCGCCCACGCGGCGGGCGAAGGCCGCCCATTCCTCGATGGCGCGATCGGGGTCTTCGTCGCGCACCTCTCGTGGGGTGAGCTCCTGGACGGCGGCGGTGAGGACGCCGATCTTCATGAACTGGGGTCGGAAGGGCTCGACTGGCATCCGAGGGCTCCTTGTTTCGGTTCGACCGACGATAGGCGCGTGGGAGGGGTGCGTCAAGCTGCCGTAGGGGAGAGGCTTGACCCCTCCCGTCACCTCGCCCTGCCGCGCAACGGGAAACCGCCCGGGGGCGGGCGGTTCGAGCCCCGCCCCTCCGTTGCGAACGACCTCGACGCGGTGTCAGGGGGCTGCAGAGTTGCTGACGAAGGCGAGACGCTTGCCGTCCGGCGCCCAGGAGGGCACGTTGATCGTGCCCTGGCCGCCGAACACGTAGGCCACGACCCTCGGCTCGCCGCCGCCGACGGGCATCAGCCGCAGGGTGACCTGCTTGTAGAACGGGTGGTCGCCCGGCTCGACCTCGGCTGAGTAGGACAGGAAGACCACCGTCGAGCCGTCCGGCGAGACGTGCGGGAACCAGTTGTTGAACTCGTCGTCGGTGAGCTGCTCGGGGTCGCTGCCGTCCGGTTTCATGCGCCAGATCTCCATGCTGCCGCTGCGCACCGAGTTGAAGTAGATGTGCCGGCCGTCGGGCGAGTACTCCGGGCCGTCGTCCAGGCCGGAGGCGGCGGTGAGCCGGATCTCCTCGCCGCCCTCGGCGGGGATCCGGTAGACGTCGTAGTCGCCGCCGCGCTCCGCCGTGTAGACCAGGAAGCGGCCGTCCGGCGACCACCCGTGGAGGTAGGACGGTCCCTTCTCGGTGACCCGGCGGGGCGTGCCGCCGGCGGCCGGCAGGGTGTAGACGATCGACTGGCCGCCGCTGGCGGCGTCGTGGTGGCTGATGCCCATCGTGCGGCCGTCGAACGACAGCACGTGGTCGTTGTTGTTGGCGTCGGCGAAGCCCGTGTCGACCGGGCTCACGGCGCGGCTGGCGAGGTCGAACCGGTAGAGCAGCCCGTTCCGGTTATAGATCAGCGCCTCGCCGTCGGGCGTCCAGTTGGGCGCCTGGAAGGAGTCCGGAGCCGTGTGGACGATCGTGCGCGCCCCGGTCGGGACGTCGAGGATCTCCAGGTTGCTGCCCAGATAGTCCTGGTAGGGCACGAAGCCCGGCGGCGGCGGGATGACGATCCGGACGTTGCGGAAACGCACCGACTCCGAGCGCTCGGCGTCGTGCGCGCAGACGAACAGCCCGACGTAGACCTCGTCGCCGAGGTCGATCCCGGCAACGCTCTCGCTGGCGAGCGGCTCGCCGAACCGGGCCACCGAAAGGGTGAAGGTCGTCCCGGTGCGCGCCAGCTGGACGACGTCCGGGGCGCTGATGCCCGAGCGCACCTCCTCGGTCTCCGCCCCCGCGGCGCGGCGGAACTGGAGCGCCGCGAAGCCGTCGCCGTGGACCACCGCGCTGACGTGGGCGGCGTCCGGCTCGAGGCCGGCGCGCACGGTCCAGCCCATCTTGCGGCGCGGGTGGCCGTCCGGGCCGAGAAACTCCGCCCGGGCCCTGAGGATGACGTCCCCGCGCAGGCGCTTCCACACCAGTTGGAGTTCGTCCCGGTCCGCCCACATGTTGGCGCCCGAGCCGGTGACGACGTACTCCTGCGTCTCGGCGTCGTAGGCCGCGGAGCCCGGCCGGCTGATCCCGACGTTTTCGCGGCCCTCGAAGACTCCCACCGGCGACAGCTCCGGCACCGGCGGACCCGCCGGCAGGACGGCAGCGAGCAGCGCGGCAGTGAAGGTCAACTCAGGATCCCTTGCGGCGGGCGGGTCACCTCAAGCGCGGCGGCTAGAACCTCAGGGCCTCGAGATGGACGTGGCTGGTGGCGATCGAGGCCAGCGGGTCCGCCGGATTGTCGTGCTCGACGAAGAAGTGCTTCAGGCCCGCCTGCTCGGCGCGCGCGAAGATCGCCGCGAAGTCGATCCGGCCCGCGCCAACCGCCACCATCTGTCCGTCCGCGGCCATGTCCTTGACGTGGCAGAGGGTGAAGCGGCCCGGGTAGCGCCCGAAGTAGCTCAGTGGATCGTGACCTCCCTTGGTGATCCAGAACAGGTCGAGCTCGATCTCGACCAGCTCGGGGTCGGTCTCGTCCAGGAGCACGTCGAACGGCACCTGACCGTCGGTCGGCGCGAACTCGAAGTCGTGGTTGTGGTAGCCGAAGCGCAGCCCGGCCTCCCGGCAGGCCTTGCCGACCTTGTTGAACAGCGCTGCGTGCCCCTTGTAGAGCTCGATCGAGACCCGCTCCTCGGGCGCCAGCCAAGGACAGACCAGATAGCGGTGGCCTACCGC
>CAYGCW010000366.1:0-2829 GCA_964348465.1 uncultured Acidimicrobiia bacterium
TCAGCAACACCCGCTCGCTGGCAGGGTCGGCCCGGTTCGGGTCGGTGGCCGACACTCGGAACTCGGACACCACCGTGTCGCCGCGCACGTCGTTGTAGTGGGCGAAGAACCGGCCGTTGGTGGCGAAGTCCGGATGAAACGCCAGCCCGATGAGACCGGCTTCGCTGCTGGCGTTGACCTTGGCGGCGATGTCGAGGAACGCGGTCGGCAGCAGCCGGCAGCCGGAGATGACGCGGATCCGACCCGGCTTGCTCACCACGAAGAGGCGGGGATCGCCCTCCGGAGCGTCGACGAAGACCGGGAAGAACACCTCTTGGGCTGCCACCCGCCTCGCCGTCACCGGGCCGGGGGCCAGGTCGCCGAAGGCCCCTGCCACCGGCAGCCAGCCGCAGTCGCCGGCGGCATGCTCGAGGTCGGCGAAGCCGGGGGCGTTGGCGTTGCGGAGGAAGAAGCGCTGTGCCGACGGCCGGTAGATGCCCACGGTGCCGACGCCGTCATCGTCCCAGTCCCCTGCGAGGACCTTGTCGCCCGGGTCGCCGTAGAAGAACTTGAGCTCCCCCACGCCGGTGGTGAGCGAGAACCGCAGGTAGGCAAAGCCGGTGGACTCGCGCCGCAGCCCTACCTCGTCGTCGCCGTCGCCGTCGAAGTCGGCCACGAAGGGGGCGTCGCCCGGGTCGCCGAACACATAGGAGAAGTCGGCCGCACCCAGACCGGCCTCGCCCTGCCCGAGGCGGTTGATGACGTAGATCCGGCTCTCGGCCGGGCGGTAGATCGACACGGTGTCGCAGCCGTCGCCGTCCCAGTCGCCGGCCAGCGGGAAGTCCCCCGGGTTCCCGAAGAAGAAGCGGATGTCGCCGGGCCCCTGCGTGTTGGAGTTCCGCAGGTACACGAAGCCGTCGGAGCGGCGGTACAGGCCCGGGGTGTCGACGCCGTCGCAGTCCCAGTCGCCGACGAAGGGCTCGTCGCCCGGATCGCCGAAGTAGAACGCCGCCGTGTCACCGTCGGCGTCGCGCAGGTACCAGCGGCCGGTCTCCGGATCGACGAGGCCGGGGACGTCTGGCTCGCCGGCGACCGCGGGCAGCGCCGACCCGGCCAGCAGGGCAGTGACGGCTGCGAGGGCGCTGAGCAGGCGGCGGGCCATGGCGCTAGTCCAGCAGAATCGGGTGGCCATCGGCGACAATTCGCACCGGGAGCCGGCGGGCGAACATGAGGCCGTCGGGGGTGACCACCACCTCGCCGACGGCGGTGTCCCAGTTGCGGGGCCGGCTCTGCCACACCAGATGGCTGAGGCCCCAGAACACCGGCGCCCCGTCGACGATCTCCAGCGGCTGGAGCCGGTGCTGGTGGTGGCCGAAGATGATGTCGGCGCCGGCATCGAGCATGGCCTTGGCTCTCACCACGTCGGCGCGGTCGGGGACGAAGGTGACCTCGGTGCCCCAATGGACCGTGACGATGACGATGTCGGCCACGGCGTCGGCGGCTCTGACTGCGGCCACCATCTTGGGGATGCTCTCGCCGTCGGCGTGGCCCGGCTCGTTCGGACCGGCCAGCCACGAGCGGAACGGCACGACACCGCCGAGGCCGACGACGGCGATCTTCCACCCGCCGACGTCGAGGACGGCCGGGGCGGTCGCCTCGGCCTCGTTCCTGCCGGCCCCGACGGGCACGATCCCGTTGGCGATGAGGCGGCGGCGGCCGTCGAGCATGGCGTCGAAGCCGTAGTCGATCGAGTGGTTGTTGGCGAGGCTGGCGACCTCGACGCCGTACTGCTTCATCACGGGAAGGGCGCCCTGGTCGCAGCGGAACGTGAACGTCTTCGGCCACGGGGCCCCACCCGTTCCCGGAGAGCACTCGAGGTTGACGATCGTCAGGTCGTCTGCGAGGAAGATGCCGTCGAGGCCGGTCCAGGCCCGCTCCGGGAAGCGGGGGTCAGGGCCGTAGCCCGGCGAGGGGTTGATATCGCCGGTGCCACTGATGACGATGGTCTCCCGGGCCGCCGGGGCGCCCCCCAGGTCGAACCGGCCCGCCACCGGACGCCAGTCGGCGTCGCCGTAGGCGATGACTTCGTCGGCGGGGCCGGCGGCGTTGGCGTGGCGCAGGAAGTAGCGGCCGCGGCGGGGACGGAAGATGCCCACGGTGTCCGTGCCGTCGCCGGTCCAGTCGCCGGCGATCAGCCGGTCGGCCGGGTCGCCGTACACGAACTGGGCATCGGCGGGTCCGGCGGTGTGGGTGAGCCGCATGTACACCAGGCCGGTGGTGTCGCGGTGCAGCCCCACCTCGTCGACGCCGTCGCCGTCGAAGTCGCCGGTGAACGGCTCGTCGGCCGGGTTGCCGAAGTAGTAGGCGAACTCGGCGCGGCCGAGGCCGGCGCTGCCCTGCCCGAGGCGATTGTGGATGTACACCCGGCCCTCGGAAGGGCGGTAGATCGAAACCGTGTCGCAGCCGTCGCCGTCGAAGTCGCCCGCCAGCGGGAGGTCGCCGGGGTCGCCGAAGAAGAACTCGACGTCGGCGATGCCCTGGGCGTTGGAGTTGCGCAGGTACACGAAGCCGTCCGACCGCCGGTAGAGGCCGGGGGTGTCGACGCCGTCGCAGTCCCAGTCCCCCACGAACGGCTCGTCGGCCGGGTTGCCGAAGTAGAAGATTGTGCTGCTGCCGTGCTCGTCGGTGAGGTACCAGAGGCCGGTGGCGGGGTCGGCCGCCCCGATCGTCGCCGGTCCCTCGACCGCCGCTGCCGGCGCCGCGACCGACACGACCGCGACGGCGACGAGGATCCTCAGCAGGCGCTGCACGGCGGGAGATGGTAGGGCGTCCACGATCCCCCGGCAGGAC
>CAYGCW010000367.1:0-2826 GCA_964348465.1 uncultured Acidimicrobiia bacterium
CGGCACCTGCGCCGAGTACGTGGCTGCGCCGGCCAGGGCACTCGCGCCGAAGCCCGCCGGCCTGTCCATGGAGCAGGCGGCCGGGATCGCCGTGTCCGGCGTCACGGCGCTGCGGGCGCTGCGCGACAAGGCGGAGGTGGGGTCCGGAAGCCGCGTCCTCATCAACGGTGCCTCCGGCGGAGTGGGGACCTTTGCCGTGCAAATCGCCAGGCATCTGGGCGCAGAGGTGACGGGCGTGTGCAGCACCGCCAACGTGGAGCTGGTCGAGTCACTCGGCGCCCACCGCGTCATCGACTACACCAGGGAGGACTTCACCCGCGGAGGCCCGCGGTACGACGTGATCCTGGACAACGCCGGGAAGCAGTCGCTGGCCGCGATGCGACGCGCCCTGGCACCGGGCGGGATCCTCCTTCCCAACAGCGGCACCACCGGCGGCCGGGTGCTGGGCGGGGTTGGCAGGGCGATCGCCGCCTTCGCGGCGTCGTTGTTCATCCGCCGCCAGGGGCGCCCGTTCCTGGCCGTGCCGAGCCGGGACGACCTCGACACCCTCACCGGGCTGATCGAGTCGGGCGCCGTCGTGCCGGTGATCGATCGGATCTACTCGCTCGCCGACGCCCAGCTCGCCATGGCGGCCGCCGGCGACGCGCACGGCCGCGGCAAGGTGGTGGTGACGATCTGACGCGCTACAGGCCGCGCATGCCCCTCTTGCGCTCGGTCTCCATCTCGACTTCAGGGCCGTCCTCGACCCGGGCCTGCGGAGGCACGCGGCGGGAGAACAAGGCCCGCAGGAAACCTGCGATCTGCTGCCGAAGCTTGGGCAGGGGCACGGTGCTCACGGCTTGCGGCCGACCACGCTGACGCTGACCATCGAGCGGGCGGCCGCGCGCACCACGGCGGGATCGACCCCGAGGTCGCGCGTCACTGCCTCCACCAGCGAGTCCTCGAAGGCCATCTCGGGCGGGAGGTGGGTCTCCTCGACGATCCGGACGTCGACGAAGCCGGCCTTCTCGATGAGCCGGACGTAGTCGTCGGGAGTGCCCTGTGCGGAGAGGCAAGCGACCTTGGCGGCCGGCGACTCGAGCACGGCGGCGGGAACCTCGGCAGCGACCAGCGTGTCCGAAACGGCGAAACGCCCGCCCGGCTTCAGCACGCGGAACGCCTCCCGGTACACCTGGAGCCGGTCGGGAACGAGGTTGATGACGCAGTTCGAGATGACCAGGTCCACCGAGTCGTCGTCGACCGGCAGGTCCTCCAACTCGCCGAGGCGGAAGTCCACGTTCTCGTAACCGCCCGCCGCAGCGTTGCCGCGCGCCCGCTCGATCATGTCCGGCGTCATGTCCACCCCGATGACCCGGCCGGATGGGCCGACGCGGCGGGCCGCCAGGAAGCAGTCGAAGCCGCCCCCGGAGCCGAGGTCGAGGACGGCGTCACCCTCGTTCAGCTCGCCGAGGGCGAGGGGGTTGCCGCAGCCGAGGCCGAGGTTGGCGCCTTCGGGCACGGCGGCGATGTCCTCGGCGGAGTAGCCCCACGTCCGGCTGACCTCGTCGGGGCCGCAGCCGGCGGCCTCGCAGCAGCCGGCGGCCTCCCCCCTGGCGATCTGCCCGTATGCGATGCGGACGGTTTCCTTCACGTCGGCCATGGCGGCGCCTTTCCCCGGCGTCCCCCAATTATGGCGCGCAGGCTCCCGATCGGAGTCGCCCGCAGACCGCACTCACCGGGCCTGCGACCGGGCTTGCCGAAGCCACTCCCCCACCATCTCGTCGAGGCGGGTGCCGCCCACTGCCGAGATCGAGAAGCCGGCTGCGAATGCTGCCACCGGCGAGCGGAGCATCATGCCGGCGACCGCCGCGGCGGCGATGTTGCCGGGCGGTGCCGCCACGACGACGACGCCCTGGCGCGTCCCGTCCGGGGCGGGCTCGGCGCGCTGCTTCTGGTGGACCACGAAACCGGCCGTGGCTCCGGAGACGGCGGCGAGAAGGATGAGAGGTGTGCGGCTCATCCGGTGATCATAGGTGGCGGCCCCTGTGGGGCGCTCGCTACCGGGAACCGTGTACTACGGTGCCGGGCAGGGACGCAAGGAGGGAAGCCACATGACCCGCCTGCTCACACGCCGCATGTTCCTGAGTCGCCTGGGCAAAGGGACGGCCGCCGTCGCAGTCCTCGGCATCGCCGCCTGCGGCGACGACGGCGCGTCGCCTACCACCGCCCCGGCGCCGGCCGCCACCACTCGGCCACCACCACCAACCGACGCCTCCCCGACCACGGCGGCCCCGGCCCCTTCCACCACCACGTCGCAGCCCACCACCACGACGGCATCGCCGGCAGCAGGTGAGGCCGGCGTCGAGTGGGAACGGGTCAATCTCGGTTTCGTGTCGGCCTACGTGGTGGCTCGCGGCGGCCGCGGGGCGGTCGTGGACACCGGCGTGCCGGGCAGCGCCGGCGCCATCGAGCAGGGCGTCGCCGCCCTCGGCATCGGCTGGGGCGAGGTCGACCACGTCATCCTCACCCACTTCCACGGCGACCACGTGGGCAGCGTCGCCGCGGTGCTGGCCCTGGCCGCCGACGCGGCCGTCTACGCCGGGGAGGCCGACATCGGCGAGATCGCTTCGCCGCGGCCGCTGACCGCGGTCGGCGACGGAGACGAGGTGTTCGGCCTCCAGATCGTCGCCACGCCCGGCCACACGCCCGGCCACGTCAGCGTCTACGACCCGGCCGGCGGCCTGCTGATCGCCGGCGACGCCCTCAACGGCGGCGACGCCATGGGCGGTGCGGCCGGGGAGGTGGCGGGGCCCAACCCGCAGTTCACGCCGGACATGGCCACCGCCG
>CAYGCW010000368.1:0-2801 GCA_964348465.1 uncultured Acidimicrobiia bacterium
AATCATGGCACGCGACCGTCTGGGTTGGATCGGCACCGGGCGCATGGGCTTCGCGCTCTGCAGGCGGTTGCTCGAGGCCGGCCACGACCTGTGGGTGTGGAACCGCACCCGGGCCAAGGCCGAGCCGCTCGCCGAGCTGGGCGCCAAGGTCGTCGACTCGCCGGCCGAGCTGGGCGAGCGTGACATCGTGTTCACGATGGTCGCCGGACCGGCGGACGTGGAGGCGGTCACGCTCGGGCCCGAAGGGGTGCTGGCCGGCGCCACCCGCCCCGGCATCATCGTCGACTCCACCACGATCGATCCGGCCAGCGCCGCCGACCTGCGGTCCCGGGCGGCCGACCTCGGAGTGGCGGTGCTGGCGGCGCCGGTGAGCGGCAATCCGAAGGTGGTCAAGTCTGGCAAATTGACCGTCGTGGCCTCCGGCCCACCCGCCGCGTACGAGGCGTGCCGGCCCTACCTCGAGGACTTCGGGCGCCGGGTTACCTATGTCGGCGAAGGGGACGTGGCTCGCCTCGTCAAGCTGTGCCACAACCTGCACCTTGGTGTGGTCACCCAGTCGCTCGCCGAGGTGACGATGCTCGCCGAGGCCGCCGGGGTCTCCCGCTACGACTTCCTCGAGTTCCTCAACGACAGCGTCATGGGGTCCACCTTCACCCGCTACAAGACCCCGGCGTTCGTCAATCTCGACTGGAAGCCCACGTTCACGTGGCACCTGCTGCGCAAAGACTTCGAACTGGGCCTCGCCTCCGGTCGGGAGCTGGACGTGCCGCTGCCGACGGCCGCCCTCGTCCACCAGATGGTGGTGGCCGGCATCGGACAGGGCCGCGGCGACGTCGATTTCGGCGCTCTGCTGGAGATGGAGGCGGAGGCCGCGGGGCGCCGGCTGGAGTCGGAGGACCGCGACGTCTCCGACGGCCTGGCATGAGCCTGCTGGATGCCTTGCTGCGTGACGGCCATACCGGCTGCACATCGGTGGAGACTGGTTGGCGGCGTCTGATGGTGCCGAGATCGAGGTGCTCGATCCCTCCAACGGCAGGGTTCTCGCAGCGGTGTCCAGCGGCAGCTCCGAGGACGCGCTCGACGCCGTGACCGCCGCCCATGAGGCGGGCGACGCCTGGGCGGCCACCCCGCCTCGGGAGCGCGGCGAGATCCTGCGGAGGGCCTTCGAGCTGATGCGGGCGCAGGCCGACGAACTGGCCGAGTTGATCGTGCGGGAGATGGGCAAGGCTCTTCCCGAGGCCAAGGGCGAAGCCACCTACGCAGCCGAGTTCTTCCGGTGGTACTCGGAGGAAGCGGTCCGTAACGAAGGCACCTTGGCAACGGCGCCCGGCGGGGACAAGCGCATCATTGCCATTCACCAGCCCGTCGGAGTGTCCGTCCTGATAACGCCGTGGAACTTCCCCGCCGCCATGGCGACTCGCAAGATCGGGCCGGCATTGGCCGCCGGCTGCACGATGATCCTCAAGCCGGCGTCGGACACGCCCCTCACCGCCCTCGCGCTCGCCAAACTGCTCCAGGAAGCGGGGGTGCCACCCGGAGTGGTCAACGTGCTGCCGTCGCGCCGTTCCGGAGAGGTGGCCGCGGCCATGCTCTCCGATCCCCGGGTGCGCAAGGTGTCGTTCACAGGCTCCACTGAGGTCGGCGCCAGGCTCCTGCACACCGCCGCCGACCACATCGTCAACGCATCCATGGAACTCGGTGGCAACGCTCCGTTCCTGGTCTTCGACGACGCCGACGTCGCGACCGCGGTGGAGGGCGCCATGATCGCCAAGATGCGCAACGGCGGGCAGTCGTGCATCGCCGCCAACCGGTTCTTCGTCCACGCCGCCGTTGCCGCCGAATTCTCCCGTCAGTTCGCGGCCGCGATGGCAGCGGTCAAGACCGGTCCGGGCCTGGAGCCTGGTGTCGAGCTGGGGCCGGTGATCAACCTTGCCGCCCAGACCGAGCTGCGGGAGCTGGTCGGCGCCTCGGCCGGCGCCGGTTCGCGGATCGCCACCGGGGGGAAGGCCCCGGAGCGGCCCGGCTTCTTCTTCGAGCCCACGGTGCTCACGGACGTCGTCAAGGGCGACCCCATCCTTCGCCACGAGATCTTCGGTCCCGTGGCGCCGGTCGTCACGTTCGAAAGCGAGGAAGAGGCGATCGCCCTGGCCAACGACACCGTGCACGGCCTCGCGGCCTACGTGTACACGGAGGACCTGGCCCGGGGGCTGCGAGTGGCGGAGGCGATCGAGACCGGAATGGTCGGCATCAACCGCGGCCTGATCTCCGACCCGGCGGCGCCGTTCGGCGGCGTGAAGGAGAGCGGGTTGGGGAGGGAAGGCAGGCGCGAGGGGATGGCAGCGTTCCTGGAGACGAAGTACATCGCCGCCGGGTGGTGAGGCTGGGTCGGCGGGTCGCGTGCCGCTGCCGCCGGCGCCGCGACCGGGGTAGCGTCCCGGAGCGGCTGGTTCCCCACCGCCGGCTGTGCGGTGCCAGAACGGCGGCACCCTCTGCGACCTCTAGCGGGGCTTGCGCACCCACGTCATCTCGAGCTGGACCCCGGCGTCGGAGACCAGGTTGAACACCGGACAACGGGCCTCGGTCTCGGCGACGACTGCGCCGAGCCGGTCCTCGGTCTCGTCGGTGGTGACCGTTGCCTGGACGCGGATGGTCTGGAAGTGGGGACGCACGTCGCGCCGGCCCATGCGCCCCCTGATGTCGATCGTGAACTCGGCCTCGAACGCGATGCCGTCGTAGTCGAACTCCATCTCGGTGGCGGTGCGGCGGAACGTGACGGCTTCGCATCCGCACAGTGCCGCGAG
>CAYGCW010000369.1:0-2800 GCA_964348465.1 uncultured Acidimicrobiia bacterium
TGCGTCGTCGTTGCCGCCACCGTGGTCGTCGTCGAGCCGGCCACGACGTCTTCGCCTCCGCTCAGCGCCAGCACGAGGAGGATCACGGCGACGATCACCGCGGCCACCCCGCCCCCGATCCACGCCGGCCGCTGCCACCACGGCCGCGGCGGCGGTTGGGGTGGCGGGGCGATGTCTTCGGGCGGCGGCGTGATGATCGTGGTCTTGCCGGTCGGCGCCGCCTCGTCCTCGACGCCGATCACCAACGGCGTCGGCGTCACGCCCAGCTCGCGCTGGGCGCCGGCGATCGCTTCGGCGAACCCGGCGGCGCTCTGGTAGCGGTCGGTAGGGTCCTTCGCCATCGACTTCTCGACGCACCGCCACAGCGGTTCGGGCACCCCGGGCCGCAAGTCCGGCGGCGGGTCGGCCGCCACCCGCGCCATGACCGCCAGCACGCTGGCGTCGGTCGACTCCACGAACGCGGGGGAGCCGTTGAGGAGGGCGTACAGCGTCGCCCCCAGCGAGTAGACGTCGCCGGCCGGGCCGGGCTCGCCGCCGCCGATGACCTCCGGGGGCAGGAACGCCGGCGTGCCCGACGTGACGCCGGTGGCGGTCACCGACGCGTCGCCCGCCAGGCGGGCGATGCCGAAGTCGGCGAGTTGCGGGGAGCCGAACGCCGACACCAGCACGTTGGACGGCTTGACGTCCCGATGGACGATCCCGATGCGATGGGCGGCCTCCAGCGCCGACGCGACCCTCACGCCGACCTCGGCCACCTCCTGCCACGGCAGCGGGCCCCGATCCTCGAGGCGGTCGGCCAGCGAGCCGCCGGGCAGGTACGCCATGGTCAGGTACGGAGCGCCGCCGGCGGTGGTGCCGGCGTCGAACACCGTGACGATGTGCGGGTGGTCGGACAGCCGGCCCATCGCCCTGATCTCCCGCTCGAAGCGGCGGCGGGCGCTCTCGTCCGGCGTCACCATGCTCAGCACCTTGACCGCGACGTCGCGGTCCACCGCCGGCTGGCGGGCCCGGTACACGACGCCGAAGCCGCCGCGGCCGATCTCGACCGGATCGGAGATCCCCGGGATGCCCAGGTCGAGTTGGTCGTTCACCGTGTGCTCCTACCGGCTCGGCGGTCCGCCCAGGCTATCGGGCCGTCCGCCCCGCCGCCGTCCCGGCGTGCCGCGTCGCCCCGGCAGGCTGCGGGAAGAGGTGGAGACTCGCGGGGATGGACGGAAACGAGCGCGCGCAAAAAAGGCGCCGGCAGCGCCCTCCCCGTCGGCTGTCGCCTCAGGCGCTCCTGCGGAGCTCCTCGCGCAGCATCTCTACCCACAGCCGGTAGAAGGGCACGTTACGGCGCAGCCGGATGGCCGCCGGGCAGGTGGCGTGATCGCACTTGATCTGCCCGTCGTCCGCGGCGAAGTCGTACATGCAGAGGTCGCACGTGACCTTCAACTCGTCGGGCAGCCCGGGGCAGTCGTAGAAGCTGCACGGGCGCCCTTCGGGATCCGTCGCCTTGGCGGGCGTGCACCCCGGGCACTGGGGCCGGTAGTCGCGGACGGCTGGGGGGAGGCCTGCAAATGCGGTGGTTGCCATAGGCCCGCTCCTCTCGCCCCGATTCTGCGGGAGACGATCGGGCCGTGTCCAGGGCCGATAGGCCCTCCCGGGCGGTCCCGGGACCCTTCGCCCCCGACCCACCGGACGCCCTGCCGGATTGCCGAACGCCGCAGCTGGGCTCGGCCGGACCGGGAGCCCGCACACCGGCGGGAGACGCGCCGAGGGCCGGGCCACTCGGAGACCCGGCCCTCGGCGGCGACCAGATGGCGCGAGCCGGCTACTCGGTGGCGACCTCCAGCGACCGCACGTGATCGTGGGCGGCCTTGACGATCTCCCGCTGGCGCCGGACGACGTCGGCGACGTCGGCAGGCAGGTCCTGCTCGAGCGCCTCGTCGTACTGCTCGAGGGCGTAGTCCTCGCCCTCTTCGGCGGCGGCGATCACCGCATGCGGGTCGGTGCCGGTGACGGCGTCCTTGACCTTGATCCAGCCGCGATGCACCGCAGCCTTCACCATCCCGGCCTCCTGCACCGGGCCGCCGTAGTTCTCGGCCAGCGTCCGCAACTCGCGGGCGCACTCGGCGCGCTCGGCGCCGAACTTGCGGAAGGTGGCGGCGACGTTCGGGTCGTCGACGTGCTCGGCGGCGGTGTCGAAGCCGCGCGCCCCGTCCTCGCAGGTCTCGATCAGGTGCTCGAGGAGCGACCGTACGTCATCTCCCTGGTTCACGACATCCATCAGCTTCGTCCTTTCTGTCGGAGACGTTGCCGGACGGCCGGATGCTCCCGTCACGGATGCGGGTCTTCCCGGCCTCCCGGTGGCCTACCCCGATCGGGCGGCGCGGAAACGCTCTGGGAGTGACCGGCGGTAGCCTGCGCCCGCAGGCCCGGCGAGCGAGCGTCATGGGTACGAGCAACTGGCAGAACATCCCCTACGTCGTGGACGTGGTGATGAAGATCGAGCCCCGTCGCGTCCTCGACGTCGGCGTCGGCTTCGGACGGTGGGGAATGGTCCTGCGCGAGTTCGGCGAGGTGTGGTTCGGCCGCATCCACCCGGGAGCGTGGGAGATGCGGATCGAGGGGATCGAGGCCTTCCCCGACAACATCACGCCCTACCACCCGCACTTCTACGACGAGATCCATCAGGGCGACGCCTCGGAGATCATGGAGAAGCTGCCGGGCGGCTGGGACCTGGTCTTCTTCGGCGACGTGCTCGAGCACTTCGACAAACCGGAAGGCCGCCGGCTCCTCCACCTCGCCCTGGCCGAGT
>CAYGCW010000370.1:0-2794 GCA_964348465.1 uncultured Acidimicrobiia bacterium
GACGCCACGGCCTTCCGGGTCGATCCCGGTCCGGTGCCAGTGGGCGAGTACCGGGTGCCCGCCGACCCGTCGTCCGCGGCGTACCTGTGGGCCGCGGCGGCGCTGCGGCCCGGCGCCGCGGTCGTCACCCCGGGCGTCAGCCTGAACCCCGGCCGCATCGGCTTCCTGGACGTGGTGCGCCGATTCGGAGCCGATGTCGATGCCGAGGTCACCGGTGACGTTCTCGGCGACCCGGTGGGCGTCGTGCAGGTGCGCGGCGGTGGCCTCGCGGAGGTGGACGTCGGCGGGAGCCTGGCAGTGCGCGCCCTGGACGAGCTTCCGCTGGTGGGGATCCTGGCGGCGGCGGGTGAGGGCGTGACGAAGGTATCGGACGCCGCCGAACTCAGGGCGAAGGAGACGGACCGGATCGCCGCCACGGTGGCGATGATCAGGGCGCTGGGGGGAACCGCAGTGGCGACCGAGGACGGCTTCGTCGTCGAGGGCGCCGGCGGCTTGCGGGGCGGTCGAGTGGATGCCGCCGGAGACCATCGCATCGCGATGGCTGCCGCAGTGGCGGCCGTGGCATGCCGGGACGGGGTGCTGGTGAGCGGAGCCGAGGCGGCGGCGGTCTCGTGGCCGGAGGCTTACGAAGTGCTGGAGACGCTGTGGTCGTCGCGGTAGACGGCCCGGGCGGCGTCGGCAAGTCGACCGTGTCCCGGCGGGTGGCGGCCGCGCTCGGGTTGCCGTATCTCAACACCGGTGCGTACTACCGCGCCGCTGCACTGGCGGCGCTCGAGGCCGGCGCCGACCTCGACGACGGCGCCGCGGCTGCGGCGGCGGTGGCGGCCCGGGACTACGAGTTCGAGGACGGGACGATGCTGCTCGACGGGGATGACGTGTCCGAGGCGATCCGCACGCCCCGGGTGACCGCCGCGTCCAGCCGGATCTCGACGCATCCGGCGGTTCGGGAGCTGCTGGTCGACCGGCAGCGGGCCTGGGTGGCCGTCCACGGGGGCAGCGGCGTCGTCGAGGGCCGCGACATCGGCACCGTGGTGTTCCCGGAGGCGGAGGTGAAGGTGTTCCTCGACGCCCGCCCCGAGGTGCGGGCCGCCCGCCGGGCCCAGGACCGGGAGGCGAAAGGCGCCGACGTCGGCGAGATCCTCGCCCAGCTCGAGAGCCGGGACGCCCGCGACGCCACCCGCCGGGCCTCACCACTGCGCGCTGCCGAGGACGCCGAAGTGATCGACACCAGCGACCTGACGATCGACGAAGTGGTCAGCAAGGTGCTGGCGCTGGTAGCGGCAGAATCGCCCCCCGCCTGAAAGGGGACAGCATCGCCAGCGCTCACGGGTGTTGGCCGACGCTGGTGAACCCGCGTCAGGCGCCGAGCAGGGCCAGGGCTTCGGCGGCGTCCCAGGTGCGGTCCTCTTCGACGGGTCCGGGACGGCCGGGGTGGCGAGCCGAGTAGGCGCCTTCGACCGCGGCCTGGAGGGTCGACATCATCGACCGCAGCGAGGGCGGCAGCGGGAAGTACTCGTCCTCGTCGGTGACCCGCACCACCTCGACCCCGGCGGTCGGATCGACCGCGTCGATGACCGCCCGCACGGCCTGGTCGGGTGCCGAGGCGCCGGCGGTGACTCCCACCACCGCGGCTCCTTGCAGCCATTCGGGCCGCACCGCCTCGGGACCGTCGACCCGGTGTGCCGCGACGCCGGCCAGACGCGCCACGCGCACGAGTGCGTTGGTGTTCGACGAGTTGGCGGAGCCCACGACCAGCACCAGATCGCAGCGGCGGGCCAGCTCCTGGATCGCCGCCTGGCGGTTGGTGGTCGCGTAGCAGAGGTCGCTGCGGCGGGCCGTCCACAGGTTCGGGTAGCTGGCTCTGGCCTCGTCGAGGACGCCTTCCCACTCGTAGAGGCCGAGGGTGGTCTGCGCCACGAGCGCCACCTTGGAGTCGTCCTGCGGCTGGAAGGCAGCCATGCCCTGCTGCTCCGGGTCGACCAGCGTGACGGCCTCCGGGGCCTCGGCGATCGTGCCGACGGCTTCGTCGTGGCCTTCGTGGCCGACGTAGATGATCGAGTAGCCGTCACGAGCCATTCGTTTCACCTCGTGATGGACCTTGGTCACGAGAGGGCAGACCGCGTCGACGAGGACCGCGGCTCTGTCGGCGGCGGCGGCCACCACGTCGGGCGCAGACCCGTGCGCCGACAGCATCACCGGCGAGCCCTCCGGCACCTCCGCGACATCGTCCACGAAGACCACCCCGGCCTTCTCGAAGACTTCCACGACCGCGGCGTTGTGCACGATCTCGTGGTAGCAGTAGACGGGCGGCGGGAACACGCGCACCATCCATGTGAGGGCCTTGATGGCCATCTCCACCCCGGCGCAGAATCCTCGGGGCGCAGCGAGCAAGACCTTCTCCGGCATCGCACAATGGTACGGCCGGTCCCCCACGTAGGCGGCATCGAATCAGCAGCCGGGCCCCACCTATCCTGAGCGCCCCATGCCTTACCCAACCGTGCTCGAGGTCGTGCCCGCCGGCCCGGCCGACCAGGCCGGCGTCACCGTCGGCGACGAGGTCGTGGCGGTGGACGGCGTGCGCCCCACCGACGTCATCGAATACCAGCTCCTGGTCGACGAGCCCGACCCGGAGTTGACGCTGCGACGCTCCGGGCTGGAATGGACCGTGTCGGTCGACAAGGCGGCCGGAGAGCCACTCGGGCTGCGCCTGAGCGCTTCGATCTTCGACCGCGTGCAGACCTGCGACAACCACTGCGAGTTCTGTTTCATCTACCAGCTCCCGCCCGGGATGCGC
>CAYGCW010000371.1:0-2770 GCA_964348465.1 uncultured Acidimicrobiia bacterium
GGCGCAGCATGGCGCCACGTTATCGGCCGTCGCGATGTCGTCCGAACCCGGCACGCCGGTAGTCTGGCCGTCCCGACAGGAGGCAGATCCCGGGTGCGTGTAGCGATCGCGAGCGACCACGCCGGCTACGAGCTGAAGCAGGACCTCGCCGCCCGGCTCGCCGAAGCCGGGTACTCGGTGACCGATCTCGGCACCCACTCGGACGAGCCGGTCGACTACCCGGACTACGCGGCCGCAGTGGGAAGGGCGGTCGTGGCGGGACGCGTCGACCGCGGAGTGCTCGTCTGCGGGTCGGGAGCCGGTGCCGCGATCGCCGCCAACAAGCTGGACGGGGTCCGCTGCGCCCAGACCCACGACACTTACACCGCCCACCAGGCCGTCGAGCACGACGACGTCAACGTCATCGCCATCGGGAGCCGGGTCATCGGCGAAGAGCTCGCGTGGGAGGTGGTCGGCGAGTTCCTGCGGGCCGAGTTCTCAGGCGGCGAGCGCCACCGCCGCCGTGTGGCGAAGATCGCGGCCCTGGAGGAGACCCACCGCTGATCTCCGCGCGTCTACCCGGGGGAGGGCCCGGAGCCGACCCGCCGGCGCGCTTCGCGAATCGCCGCCGCTTCTCCCTCGGCGACGATCTCGACGGCGAGGCCGGTGTGGGCGAGCAGCCACTCGCCGGGGCGAGGCGGCCGGCCGTCGAGCAGCAGGAAGGCCAGGGACACTCCTACCCGACGCCCGCCGTCGCGCCCGTAGGCGGTCTCCCCGTCGGGCGAGATCTCGTCGACCCGGACGAGCCGGCTCAGGCACACAGCTGCTTCACCTCCGCCGCCACTCGTGCGACCAGCGCCGGCACCGCCGCCCGCACCGGGGCGGAGAGCCCGCTCCCCGTGGAGAGGTCCTCCGGCTCCACCCCGTAGACGATCAGGGCATCCGGCCGCAGGTCCAGGGCGTCGCCGAGCGCCACGGCCTCCGCGAGCCCGAAGCCGTGGGTGCTGGGGCGCATGCCGGCGGCCGGGAACGCATCGACGCCCACCTCGACCCTGTGGAGGGTGCCTGCCGGGCGGCCGGACCGGACCGCGTCGATGACGACTGCGAGCCGGCGACCCGCCCAGGCATCCACCAGCCGGGTCGGCTCTCCGTCGAGACACAGCACATCGGCCTCGGGAAGCAGCGGCCGCAGATCCTCGGCCGCCACGTGCCCGACTCCGTCGTCCCTGCGGAACGGACTGCCGATCGCGATCACGGCGGCCGGTTTCAACTGCGCAGCACCGTCAGGTCGAGGAAGTGCGTGGCGCAGCTGATGCACGGGTCGTGGTTGCGGATCGCCACCTCGGCGCCGCGCCGCAGCGCCTCGTCCTCCAGGTCGACGTTGGCCTCGACGTAGCGCAGCAGGTCGTCCTCGATGGCGGCCTGGTTCTGCGCGGTCGGGGGAACGATGACGGCGTCGGTGATGAGCCCGTCGCCGTCGATCTCGTAGCGGTGGTACAGCAGCCCCCGCGGCGCCTCGGTCGCGCCGTGGCCGACCCCGGGTCCCACCCCCAGGTCCATCGCCGGCGCCTCGGGCTCCTCGTAGGCGTCGACGATCGCGGCGGCGACCTCGCAGGCCTCGACCACCTCGACCGCCCGCACGACGATGCTGCGAAACGGGTTGCGGCACGTGTCGGCGAGCCCGGCGCGCATGGCGGCCGCCCTGGCGGAGGTCGAGAGCCGGTCCGAGTTCAGGCTGTAGCGGGCCAGGGGGCCGACGAGGTAGGTGCCCCGCTCCCGCAGACGAGAGTACAGAGCGGTCGAATGCTCGACCTGATGCTCCTCGAAGTGGTGCGGGTACTCGGGCTCGGCGACGTCGAGCCCGCGGTCGGAGACGATCCGGCCGTCGAGCACCGCGTACTCGAACGGGTGCCGCAGCGCCACCATCTCGTGGGGAACCTCCAGGTCGGGGAAGTCGAGTCCGGCGACCAGGTCCACCACCTGATCCGCCAGCTCCCTCGCTTCCTCCAGCTGGGACCGCAGCGGCGCCAGATCCCGTCGGGTCGGCACCTTGTAGAAGCCACCGACCCGCACGTTGATCGGGTGGATGGCGCGACCCCCGATCGTCTCCAGGACCTCGTTGCCGATCTTCTTGAGCCGCAGGCCCCTCTCCACTGCCGCCCGGTCCATGCGGGCCAGCTCGATGGCGCTGTCGAGGCCGAAGAAGTCGGGAAGGTGCAGGAAGTGGATGTGCAGCGCATGGCTCTCGATCCACTCCCCGCAGTAGAGCAGGCGCCGCAGCTCCCGCAGCGGCCCGCCGACCTGCACGCCCAGCGCATCCTCGACGGCGCGGCACGCGGACATCTGGTACGCGACCGGGCAGATGCCGCAGATCCGCGCGGTGATGTCGGGCGGCTCGGAGAAGCGCCGGCCTCGCAGAAACGCCTCGAAGAAGCGGGGCGGCTCGTAGATGTCGAGCTGGACCCGCTCCACCTTCCCTTCCCGGATCTCCACCCGCATGGCGCCCTCGCCCTCGACCCTGGCGAGGGCATCGGTGTGGACGCTGCGGCGCGGCGTCGACTTGTGGGTCACGGCTCACCTCCCGCGGCACGGAACGGCTCGGACCAGGCATTGAACGTCCGGAACACCCGCCGGATGTCTCGCTCCCCCATGTCGGCGGCCTGGAGGGCTCCGACCAGCGATGCGACGTTGGGCGTCTCCATCGGCCCGAAGCACCCGTAGCAGCCGCGGTCGAAGGCAGGGCACAGTGCCCCGCAGCCGGCGTGGGTGACCGGACCCAGGCATGGCGTGC
>CAYGCW010000372.1:0-2767 GCA_964348465.1 uncultured Acidimicrobiia bacterium
CGGCTTGATCCCCAACATCCAGGCGTCATGGGTGAAGCTCGGCCTCGAAGCGGGCGCCCGCCTCCTCAACGCCGGCTGCAACGACCTGGGAGGCACCCTGATGGACGAGAACATCTCCCGGGCAGCCGGGGCCGCACACGGCCAGCTCGCAACCCCCGCCGAGCTCGAGGCGGCGATCCGGTCGGCCGGCCGGGTTCCGGCGCGGCGCAGCACCGTCTACGAGATCCGCGAGTCGGCCGATCGGCCGACCTAGCCACCCGGACGGCTACCCGGGCGGCTCCACGAACAGCTCGGGGTCGTTCACCAGGTCCACGGTGAGGGCATAGCGGAGTGCGATCCGGCCCGACGCAAAGCCGTCGAACTCGCTCCCGAACGTCTCGATGAACCGGGAGGGGGCGCCGGTCACTTCGAGGTCGAGGCCCACCAGCCACGGCTCCAGGGCGTCGGTGACAACCTGGAACCTGGTGACCTGAATGCCCGAGTTGGCGGGCAGGAAGCCGATCTCCTCCAGCTCGGCCTGGCCGAGGTCGTAGGCGAATGCATCGCGGCCGCCGGCGGCGACCGTGGGCGTCGGGTCGAGCCGGGCCACGACGGCGTCGAGCCGGGAGTCCTCCAGCGGCACCGCCCACCCGGGGCAGAAGGAGACGTCGCGGGTGAGGAAGAACGTGTTCGGCTGGGCCTTGGTGTATGAGGACGTGCCGTCGCCGACGATGTCGAACCAGGCTTCGTCGCCGATGACGACGTAACGCTTCGAGTCCACGAGATTGTCGACGGCGAGGCTGAACTCGCACGACAGCGCCGAGTTCACGACGTCGACGACGCCCTTGGTCTCGACCTTGGTCAGCTGCACCCCGCGGTCGACTTCCTGGCTGAACCGGAACGCGAAGGCCTTCAGGTCCTCTGGCTCCGGCGGCGGGTCGGGGACCCTGATGGTGCCGCGCAGCACGCCGAGCACCTGCTCCTCCATGGCCCCGGCCAGTTCGAGGCCGCGGAGCCGGAAGTCGTCGTCCTCGGCGTGCACCACCGACGCGAACGCAAGCAGGCGCCCGATCCGGAACGCCACCAGCGTCTCGAACCGCACGGCATCCGACGTTGCGAACTCCGCCTGGGCGAGGGTGAACGCGATGGCCTCGTCGCCGATCTGGTCCACCGCGAACGGTTCCATGCGGACGGTCTTGAGGTCGGTGGGCCGGCCCCCGCCGATGCCCTTGGCGGCGTCGCCGAGGAAATCTGCCAGGTAGCCCGATGCGCCTGCGGAGTCGTCGAACAGTGCCACCGCGGTGTGCATCTCGAGCACGCCCCGGAGCGCCACCGGCAGCCGGGGAAAAGAGAAGCCGGCTCGGGCGCCCGAGGTGCGCCCGAAGTTGGCCACGTCGACGGACTCGTCGGCGGCGTCGAGCAGGGACGTGATGGCCTGGATGTCGTTGGGGACGAGGTCACGGCTGAACTCCTCGAACCCGGGCAGCGGCAGGTCTGCCGGGCCCATCGTCATCAGGAGCAGCTCGGCGTCGGAGATCTCGCGGCGGGTGAGCGGGTTGTCGGCGAGCGTGGTCGTAGTGGGGAGTGCGGCGGTGGTCGGAGGGGTGCTGGTGGCCGACGGCTCCGGCTGGTCGAGCACCGACACGACCACCCGGACCGTCTCATCGGGCGGCTCGGTGGCGCTGCCGCACGCGGTCGCCGTCACCAGTGCGAGCGCGATGAGGTTGGCTGTGAGTCGTGGCAATGACCGGTCCCGGTCGCGGCCAGGCGATGGTACCGGCGGCGCGCTCCCGCCCCGCGCAACTCCCGGCTCGATGTGTCCCTCCCGGGGCTATCGTCGCGCCCGTGCAGCCGTACGACTCACCCGAGGAGGCCGCGTTCCGGGCCGAGGCACGTGCCTGGCTGGAAGCCCACGCCGTGCCCTACTCCGAAGACCCGGTCGCCCCGTCGGCGATCGTCGCCGAATGGACGCCGGAAGAGGAGGAGAAGAAGCTCGCCGAGGCGCAGCAGTGGCAGCGGACCAAGTTCGACGACGGCTGGGCGGGCATCACGTGGCCGACTCGCTACGGAGGTCGCGGCGGCACGCCGATCCAGGCGATCATCTTCGGTCAGGAAGAGGCGCGGTTCGACGTGCCACACGACGCCCTCGTCGTCGGCTTGGGCTGGTGCGGACCGGCGGTGCGCGAGCTCGGCAATGATGAGCAGAGGGATCGCTTGCTGCCTCCGCTGCTGCGCGGCGACGAGGTGTGGTGCCAGCTCTTCTCGGAGCCCGGCGCCGGCTCCGACCTGGCCGGGCTGGTGACCAGGGCCGAGCGCGACGGCGACGAGTGGGTGCTGAGCGGCCAGAAGGTGTGGACGACGTTCGCCCACCGCAGTCGCTGGGGCCTCTGCATCGCCCGGCACGACCCCGACGTCCCCAAGCACCGCGGCCTGACTGCGTTCGTGGTCGACATGCGCAGCGACGGCATCGAGTGCCGGCCGCTGCGCCAGATGACCGACTCGTCCAACTTCAACGAGGTGTTCCTCGACGGCGTCCGCGTCCCCGACTCCCTTCGCATCGGCGAGGTCGGCGACGGCTGGCGGGTGGCGATCACCACCTTCCTGTACGAGCGGTTCGGCGGGTCGTTCGCAGGCACCGGTGTGATGCGATCGCTGCGCAAACTGATCGAGCAGACCGGGGGCGCCGCCGACCCGGCCGTGCGGGACCGCTACGCGGCCCTGTACGCCAGGGCTCACGCGCTCCGCTACAACAGCCTGCGGCTGATCACCGCGGTGTCGCAGGGCCGGC
>CAYGCW010000373.1:0-2712 GCA_964348465.1 uncultured Acidimicrobiia bacterium
CTCCTCGAGGCGCAGCACGCACAGCATCGCCGTGTACCCGGCGGTGCCGATCCCGGCCGCCTGGCGCGTCGTGAGCTGCTCGGGCAGCAGCACCAGCCAGTTGCCGTCGACCCGGGCCCGCTCGGCGAATCCGCCCCAATGCGACTCTCCGACTCCCCAGCCGTTGAGCACCACGCGGTCACCGGGCGCGAAACCGGCATGGGAGCTCTCGGTGACGGTTCCGGCCAGATCGACTCCCGGCACCATGGGGAAGCTGCGGACGATCGGTGAGCTGCCGGTGATGGCGAGGCTGTCCTTGTAGTTGAGCGTGGAGTACTCGACGCGCACGGTCACGTCGCCGTCGGGCAGTCCCACTTCTTCCACTTCCGTCAGCGTGGCCCGGTAACCCTCGTCGTCCTTGTCGATCACGATCGCTCGCATCAGCCCTGCTCTCGTTGCCTGGCGAGGGAGCATGGCACATCGCGAGCCGGTCCGCGCCTGACGGAACTTTCCGGTTAGCCCGTGGTCAAAGCCGGGTAGGGTCCACCGACCGGCCCCGAACACCGAGAGGAGAGTCCGACATGCGCTGGCGCCGCGGCCACCGCAGCAGCGATGTCGTCGACCGCCGGGGCGCCCGAATGGCGGTGCCGATCGGCGGCGGCATCGGCATCGGGGGCCTCCTGCTGGTCCTGGCGCTCTCGTTCTGCGGAGGCGGCGGGGACGGCTCCGGCCTCGGCGGCCTCGGCGAGATCCTCGGCCAGCTCGGCGCCGCCCCGGCCCAGCCGCAGCAGCAGCCGCTTCCCTCCGATCAGCCCGATCCCGACGCGGAGCTGGTGGCGTTCATGGGCTTCGTCCTCGACGACGTGCAGGCCATGTGGCAGGAGGTGTTCGCGGATTCGGGCATGCAGTACCAGAACACCAAGCTGGTGATCTTCAGCGGCGCCACCCAATCCGGCTGCGGGTATGCCGCGGCCGAGGTCGGGCCGCATTACTGCCCGGCGGACTCCAACGTCTACATCGACCTCGACTTCTTCCAGGAGCTGCAGCGGCGGTTCGGCGCACCGGGAGACTTCGCGCAGGCGTACGTGCTCGCCCACGAAGTCGCCCACCACGTGCAGAACGTGCTCGGCATCTCCGATGACGTGCGGCGCCTGCAGAGGGAGAACCCTTCCGACGCCAACGCCTACTCGATCGCTCTCGAGCTACAGGCCGACTGCCTGGCGGGAGTGTGGGGCAACACCGCCGCGGCCCGCGGCCTGCTGGAGCAGGGCGACCTGGAGGAGGGGCTCAACGCCGCCGCCGCCGTCGGTGACGACCGCATCCAGGAGCAGACCACGGGACGGGTCAACCCGGAGAGCTGGACGCACGGCTCCGCCGAGCAGCGGGTGGAGTGGTTCCGGCGAGGCTTCGACACCGGCGACCCGTCGCAGTGCGAGACGGTCTGAGCGCGACGCGGCGCTCCCGCCGAGCCCGCCTGGGTCCGCTCAGCCGATCGGAGCGCGATCGAGCCACGCGAAGTCCGTGTTGCCGCCCGACAGGATCGCCCCGATGCGCCGACCGGCGATTCCGGTCGCCTTGCGAAGAGCTGCCAGCACGGTGGCTCCGGACGGCTCGACGACGAGCTTGAGGCGCTGGAGGAGGAAGGTGGCGGCGGCGGCGATCTCGCCCTCGCTCACGAGCACGATCTCGGCGCCGAGCCCGACGAGCAACGGGAAGGTCACCTCGCCGAGATTGGTGCGCAGCCCGTCGGCGATCGTGACGGCCCCGGCGACCGCGGGCTGCCGCACTCCGCTGGCGAGGGAACGGTAGGCGTCGTCGACGGCGAGCGGCTCGGCCCCCAGCAGGCGGGCGGCGGGGAGCAGCGCCCGGACGACCACCCCGGTCCCGGACAGCAGGCCACCCCCACCGATCGGGGTGATCACGGCGTCGAGTCCTGACACGTCCTCGACGAGCTCCAGAGCCGCCGTGCCCTGGCCGGCGACGATCCGGGGATCGTCGAAAGGGTGCACCATCGTGGCACCGGTCTCGGAGTGCAGCCGGGCCGCCACCGCCTCCCGCTCCGACTGCGCGCAGAACACGATCTCCGCGCCGTACCCACGCACCGCGTCGATCTTCACGGTCGGGGCATCGTCCGGCATGACCACCGTGCAGCGGATGCCGCGCACCCCGGCGGCGTAGGCGAGGGCGGCGCCGTGGTTGCCGGAGGAATGCGTGACCACGCCTCCATCCGCCGATTCGCCGTCGAGTCCGAGCACCACGTTGAGCGCCCCCCTTGCTTTGAACGCACCGACCTTCTGGAGGTTCTCGCACTTGAAGTGCACTTCGGCACCGAGCTCGGCGTCCACGGTCGCCGACGTGACGATCGGCGTCCGGTGCACGTGCGGCGCGATGCGGCGGGCCGCGGCGCGCACGTGATCGAGGGTGACCGGCGGGTCCGGCGCGGGCACTGGCATCAGGGCGGACACCTCCTGGGGCGGGCCGCGCGAGGCACGGCCCGCCCAGGCTATCCGGACCTCAGCTTTCGGCGACGGTGAACTCGTGCGTGAGCCCGGTGGGAGTGCCGTCCTCGGCGCTGAAGTCGCCGACGAACATCCGGTGACGGCCGGGGTCGAGGCCGTCGATCGTGAACTCGAAGCGGCCCCAGGCGTCGACCCAATCCGTGGTCAGGAAGCTGCCGACACCGTCGGAAGCCGGCACGCCGTCGATGGTGGTGTCGGGGGAGAGGCTGCCCGT
>CAYGCW010000374.1:0-2709 GCA_964348465.1 uncultured Acidimicrobiia bacterium
CAGCAGATCTGCGGAACCCGCCCCGACAGCCGCACCTGGGTGTGGAAGATGCGGCCCGCACCGCGGCGGCCGGGGAACAGGTCGACCTGGTCCGTGATGCGAGCCCCGGCCGAGTCCACGAGGTAGAACACCGGCAGCCGCTCCTCGTAGGCGGTCTCCAGCATCCGGATGATCTTCTCCACGGTGCGGGCTCCCCACGACCCGGCCTTGACGGTGGGATCGTTGGCGACGACCACCACCGGCCGGCCCGCCACGGTCGCCCGCCCGGTGACGACGGCGTCGGCGGCCAGCTCGTCGGCGAGGACGTTGGCCAGCAGGCCGTCCTCGACGAACGACCCGTCGTCCACGAGCAGCGCCACCCGCTCCCGCACCGGCAGCTTGCCCTGCTCGGCGAGCCGGGTGCGGTGCCGCTCCGGTCCACCCAGGCGGGCCTGCTCCGAGGCCTTCCGGAAGCGCTCCCGGTCAGACATGGGCGGCCTTCGGGCTGCGGTGACGGGCGATGAGGCGCAGCGGCGTGCCGAGGAAGTCGTAGCTCTGCCGGAGGCGGTTCTCCAGGAAGCGCAGGTAGTCGGGGCCCACTCCCCCGCCCCGCACGAACAGGAGGATCGTCGGCGGCTCGACGCCCACCTGCACCGCGTAGATGATGCGCGACCGGCGGCCCTTGCGGGTGGGCGCCGGGTGGGCCTCCTGCCAGGCCCTGATCCGGCGGTTCAGCTCGGGCGTCGGGATTCGGCGGCGCCGGTTCTCCAGGACCACTCGGGCCGCGGCGCCCAGCCGGTGGAGACGGGCTCCGGTGAGCGCCGAGATCCGCAGCACCGGCGCCCACGACACGAACCCGAGGCGGTCCGCGACGGAGTCCTCCGTCCACTCCCGCTCCTCGGTGGAGATGTCGTCCCATTTGTTCAGCAACACGACGATCCCGGCGCCGCTGCCGGCGATCTCCTCGGCCAGACGCTGCTCCTGGTGGGTGGCACCGTCGTGGGCGTCGACGACCAGCAGCGCCACGTCCGCCTCCTTCAGCGCCGCCCGCGCCCGCAGCACCGAGTACTCCTCGGTGCTGTCCTTGATGCGGGCGTTGCGGCGGATGCCGGCGGTGTCATAGACCCGGAACGGCTGTCCATCCAGCTCGACGATGACATCGATGGCATCCCTGGTCGTGCCGGGCTCCGGCGACACGAGGACGCGGCGCTCCCCCGCCAGCTCGTTGAGCAGCGTGGACTTGCCGACGTTGGGACGGCCCAAGATGGCGAGCGTCGGCATCCGCTCACCGTCGTCATCATCGCCGGCCTGCGCGGCTTCCGGCAGGACCTCGACGAGGCGGTCGAGCAGCTCGGCCACCTGGTAGCCGTTGAGGGCGCCGATCGGCAGCGGGTCGCCAAGGCCCAGCCGCCAGAGGTGGCTGTAGTCGACCTTCGACTCGGGACCGTCGACCTTGTTGGCCGCCAGCAGGTGGGGCACGCCCGACTTCTGGACGAGGCGGGCGATGCCTTCGTCGTCGTCGGAGAGCGGGATGCGAGCGTCGGTGACGAAGATCACGGCGTCGGCGCCGGCCAGCGCCACCTCGGCCTGCTCCCTGATCCCCATCGTCAACTCGCCCTCTGGGGACAGCTCCCAGCCGCCGGTATCGACCACGACGAAGCGGGTGCCTGCCCAATCGACCGCGAACTCCTTGCGGTCCCTGGTGACGCCGGGCTTCTCCTCGACCACGGCGGCGCGCCGCCGCAGGATGCGGTTGACCAGCGTCGACTTGCCGACGTTGGGCCTGCCGAGGACCGCCACCACCGGGAGCCTGCTCATGCTACGGCTCCCATGAGCAGGCCGGCCGCCGAAGCCGGCACCGCCTGGAGGGGTGCCCGGGCGGCGGCCGCAACCTCGGTGAGCGTGACGTCGTCGAGGAACCGATCGCCGGACAGAGCCACGTCGGGCACCAGGTACACGCCGGCGTCGCCGGTGTCGTCGGCCAGCGCTCCGCGCAGATCCTCGCCCACGATCAGCCCCGACACGGCCACGTTGCCGCCGAAGAACTCGTTCTTCACCGGGAGCAGCCTGATCGGGCGGCGCGCCAGCGCCTCCAGCCGGCCCAGCACCGGCTCCAGCACCAACGCCCCGTACTCGCCGGTGACCACCACCGCGGGCCCGTCCCCGGCCGCATCGCCGCTCCTCGTCCGCGGCGCCCGATAGCCCTCGGCCGGCGCCGCCGGCAGCGTGCGCCACTCCCCGGTTCGCTCCGGCGCCGCCGGGTCGCGTCCCTCCTCGATCGCCGCCAGCTCCTCGTAGAACGCCCGGGCCATGCCGATGCCATTCTCGTGCTGGGCGTAGTCCTCGTAGGCGACGGCGGGGGGAATCGGCAGGCCGGCAGTGAGGTACATCTCGTCGGATGCGAAGAACATCCGCCGCCCCAGCCGCGCCAGGGCGACTCGCTGCCAGTGGTGGACCACGTCGAGATCGGCGGCCGCCTCGGCCGGCGTATGGGCCCGCAGCGACGGCTCCTTGTTGTAGCGGGAGAGGCCCAGGGGAACGATGCCCACCGACGCCAGCCGCGGGTAGCGGCCGACCACCTCGGCGCACGTGCGGGCCAGCACCTCGCCGTCGTTGACACCGGGACACAGGACCACCTGGCCGTGGACGGTGACGCCGTGGTCGAGCAGTGCCCGCAGCCAGCGCAGGCTGGTGGCACCCCGCGGGTTGCGCAGCATCCGCGACCGGACC
>CAYGCW010000375.1:0-2704 GCA_964348465.1 uncultured Acidimicrobiia bacterium
ACCGGCCTCGGCTCGCTGGACGCCGCTCGCGGCTCGGCACGCCTCGTCCACGAGGGCGTCGTGCTGGCAGGTGAGCAGGACATCTTCGGCAAGGTCTGGGACGGCGCCAGCTGGTCAGTAGCCAGCCTGAGCGGCGCTTCCTGGAGCGGCGGATCGTGGAACGGCTCGACCTGGACCGGCGCCTCCTGGAGCGGCGCCTCCTGGAGCGGCGCCTCGTGGAACGGGATGTCATGGTCCGGCGCCTCCTGGAACGGCGGTTCCTGGAGCGGGATGTCATGGTCCGGCGGCTCGTGGAACACGGGGGTCTGGCTCAGCGCTCTCTAAAGATCAGACACCGGACGACCGTTGAAGAGAGTGGCGCGTTGCACGACGCGCCACTCTCCCATGCGAGGAGCTGCCCGGGGTGATGACCGAATCGAGCCGTCGTCGACCCTGGCGAGCACGCGTCAGAGCCCTCCCGGGGATCGCCAAGGTGTGGCTCCTGGTCGCGGCCACGATCCCGGTGACCGTCGCCGTCGCCGTCGCCGCAGGCCAGATACCGGCCCCCGACCCGGCGTTCGACATCCCGTGGCCGGCGATGGCGGTGATGTTCCTGGCCGCCGAAGCGGCCGTCGTCCACTACCAGTTCCGGCAGGATGCCCATTCGTTCTCGATGAGCGAGGTCCCGCTCATCATCGGCCTCTACTTCATGGAGCCGGTGCCGTTGATCCTCGCCCAATTGCTCGGGACCTTCGTGGTGCTGGCCGTTCACCGACGCCTGCCCGCCGTCAAGGTGGCGTTCAACCTCACGCAGTTCGCGCTTCAGACCGCGTCGGCGGCGCTGGCGTTTCGCCTCCTCGTCTCCACCGGCGACCCCTTCGGCCCGCTCGGCTGGGTGGGGGGACTGGTGGCCGGGTTCATGGCGCTGCTGGTGGCGGATCTTCTCATCAACAGCGCCATCCGGCTGTCCGGTGGCCGGCTGGCGAGGTCGCAGATGATCGAGGTCCTGCTGCTGAGCGGGCTCGCCGCGACCATGAACGTGACGCTGGGCCTGGTTGCGGTCACCATCCTCGCCTCGGCACCATCCTCGAGCTGGCTGGCGCTGGCGCCGTCGATCGTGCTGTTCGTCGCCTACCGGGCCTACATGGGCCAGCGCGTCGAGGGCGGCCGGCTCCAGTCCCTCTACGAGGCGACCAGGGTATTGCACCGCTCCCCGCAGATCGAGAGCGCGTTGCTCGCTTCCGCGCAGCAGGCAGTCGCGATGTTCGAGATCGAGTTCGCCGAGATCTACGTGTTCCCGCGAGTCGGAGCCGAGAAGTCCTTCGTGACGGCCGTTGGGCCTGGCACCCGCGAGGTGGTGATGCGGCCGTGCGACATCGACCTCGAAGACGGCAGCTGGCCCACACTGCTGGCCGACGGGCGGGCCATCCTCATACCCGCCAACGCGGACTTCGCGCTTCCCAGGCCGCACTCCGATCAATACCCGGCCCGTGAGGCGATCGTCGCTCCACTGACCGGACCCGACGGGCCCATCGGCGCGTTCCTGATCGCCAACCGGCTGGGGGACGTGAGCAGCCTCGGCTCCGAAGACCAGCGGCTGCTGGAAGCTCTGGCGAGCCAGGTCGGCGTGTCCCTGGAGAACGGGAGGCTGGAGGACTCCCTGGCCCAGCTGACCGAGCTCAAGGATCAGCTCGAAGCCCTGGTCGTATCGAAAGACCGGTTCGTCGCCACCGTGAGCCACGAGCTGCGGACGCCGCTGACGGCCATCTACGGCCTTTCCCACGAGCTGCACAGCAACCGACCGGCGATCACCAGCGCCGAGCTCGACGAGTTCATCGGCGTGATCGCAGCACAGAGTGCCGAGCTGTCGGACCTGATCGAAGATCTCCTCGTGGCGGCCAGGGCCGACACCGACGCCCTGCGGGTCCACGCCGAGCGCTGCGACCTGCGCCGGGAGATCGCCACCACGCTCGAGGCCCATCCCGAGGCGGTGGTGGTGCGCGGCGGGGACGGCGGGCCTTCGCACGCTCACGCCGACCCGCTCCGGTTCCGCCAGATCCTCAGGAACCTGCTCACCAACGCCCGCAGGTACGGCGGAGAGCGTGTCTGGGTCGAGATCCAGGGCGGGCGCGACCGGGTGCTGGTGACGGTGGTCGACGACGGCGAAGGCGTGCCGGCGTCGATGAGCGATGCCATCTTCGACCCGTACGAGTCGGCCCACGATCCCGGCACCCAGCCCGCCTCGGTCGGTCTCGGGCTGGCCGTATCCCGTCGCCTCGCCCGGCTCATGGGAGGCGACCTGGTGTACCGGCGCCACGACGGAACGACCCGATTCGAGCTGACCCTGCCGGGGACCCGCTGAGCGGCGAACTCCCACTACTTACCACTAGTCGGGGGGGCCCGCCGCTGATACATTCCGCGCGAATACTGAACGTGGGGAATGGAGGCGCAGGGTGGTGGGGGTCGTCTTCTGCTTCGGACGTCGCGCGGCGCTGGGGCTGCTCGCAATCGTCCTCTCGGCGGGCCTGCCGGTCGCGCCGGCAGCGGCCGATACGAGTTGTCCCAACGGGTACGTGGCCCTGACGTTCGACGACGGTCCGGCCGGCTCCTCCACTGCCGCGATCCTCGACGTTCTCGCCGGGCGGCGCGCCAACGGGACGTTCTTCGTCAACGGCAGCCGTTTCGACGGCGACGCCACCGGCGCAGCGCTGGTGCGACGCACCGC
>CAYGCW010000376.1:0-2698 GCA_964348465.1 uncultured Acidimicrobiia bacterium
GGCGGCCCCCGCGCCGCGTGGCTCCTGGCCGGGCGCCAGGCTGAGGACCACGGACCGGTTCGGCTCCTCGCCCTCGGAGTAGGTGCGCACACCTTCGATCTCGGCGATGGCATCGTGGACGACCTTGCGATCGGCAGGATGCATCGGCTCGAGCATCACTTCCTCGCCGTCGTCGAGAACCTGCTCGGCGAGGCGGGCAGCGTAGATCTGCAGTGCCTCCCTCCGCCGCGCCCCGTATCCGGCGATGTCGAGTCGCAGCCGGGCGCTGGCGAACGTCTTGCGCTGCACGACGGTGCGACACAGCTCGAGGATCGCGTTCATGATGGCGCCCTTGGGGCCGACCAGGGCCTCGGTCTGCTCGCCGGTCACGTCCACGTAGATGACGCCTTCGTCGACGCGCTTGGTCACCTCGCCTTCGAGTCCGAACGCTTCGAGCAACCCCTCCACGAACTCTGCCACCACCGCCGCCTGTGCGCTGGGGTCGGGCTCCGCCATGGTCTTACCTCCGTCGTTTCCACCGTTGCCCCGGGCCGGCTGTGGCTTCGCCTCCCGGCTCGGCCGTCCGCCTCCCTTGGCCCCGCGCTCACCGGTACCGGGCTTCCGGCCGTCCCGCTGGGGCCTGCCACCGTCGCGTTTTCTGCCTCCGCCCCCGGCCGGCTGGGCACTGCCCTCCCGACCGCCTCTCTGTTTCTGCTGCCGTTGCTGGCCCTTCTGACCCGCCTTCTCCTGCCGTTGCTGACCCGGCCGGCCCGCCTTCTCCTGCCGGGCCTGGCCTTGCTGGCGCGACCGTCCCTCTCCACCGCCGTCTCCGCCGCCCGACTTCCGCCGGCGCCGTCGGCTCCGGCTGCGCTTCTTCGGCTTCGCCTTGATACGCACCATCGCGTCGCGACCGCCGAAGCCCAGGAACCCGCGTTGCGGCTCCTGCAGCACCTCGATCTCGGCCTCATCCCGGCTCTTCAGGCCCAGCTCGTCCAGGCCGGCCCTGACCGCCTCGTCGACGCTCGGACCTCGGACCTCGACCCACTCCTGCATCGACGTCACTTTCTCCTCCGCTTCCGCTTTTTCTTGGACCGTGGCTGCCCGCGCGGCGGGGGCGGGGCCTGACCAGCGGCCTCGTTCGGTTTTGCACTGGCGGCTTCACCCGCGTCGGCCTTCGCTCGGGCGCTCCCGGCGGTCTCGGCGGCCGGCGCCGCCACGACGGGACGACGCTCCTCGAGTCTCAGGATCACCGCTTGCTGTCCGATCCTGAACACCTGGCTGACGGCGAAATAGAGAACGAGGCCGGCGGGCAACGACCACGAGATCACCCCGAAGATGATCGGGAAGAACTTCATCACCGTCTGCATCGTCTGCTGTTGCGGCTGCTGAGGCCCGTTCTTGGCCTGGCGAGCCATGGTCTGGCGCGTCTGGTAATAACCGGTAGCCATCACCACGATGATCGCCACCACGTAGGGAAGCGTGGTCACGATCGAGGCGTCCGTGAACACCTGGCTCGGCGACCATTGCAGGTTCATGCCGAGGAAATCGGTGAGCTCGAAAGCGCCGTCGATGTTGTTGCCCCTTCCCGTCAGGTAGTCCGCCAGCGCACTCGAGGCCGGGACGAACTCCTCGGGAGACCGCAAGGCCCGGAACAACGCGAACCAGATCGGGAGCTGGACGATCATCGGCAGGCACCCGGCGGCGGGGTTGACGTTGCGCTCCTTGTAGAGGGCCATCAACTCCTGGTTGAGGCGCTCGCGATCTCCCTTCAGCTCCTTCTGCAGCCGCTTGACGTCGGGCTGGATCTCCTGCATCGCCTTCATCGACCGCGTCTGCTTGAGGGTGAGCGGGAACAGGAGGACGCTGATGACGATCGTCAGCAGAATGATCGCCACTCCGTAGTTGGGGATGATGTCGTAGAAGGCGCTGAGCCCCGACCCGATCAACTCGAGGAGGCCGTTCCAGAGGTTGCCCATCAGCCGCTTCTCCGGGCGGATGCCCGCTCACGCGGCGGTGGGACCGGGTCGACGCCTCCTTCGCGGAAGGGGTGGCACCGGCCCACCCGCCGCATCGCCAGCCACGCTCCCCGCAGCAGGCCGTGGCCTTCGATGGCCTCCACCGCGTACGTCGAACACGACGGCAAGTAACGGCAGTTGTCACCAAGTAAGGGGGACAGGAGAGACTGGTACAGGCGGACGGCGCCGACCACCCACCACGCCGGCTGGTAGGGCCGGAGCCGCGGTCGCTCGCTCACGAGCGCGGCTCCAGGTCCGCGAGCGCCGCCGCGAGCCACCGGACGAGCTCCTCGAAAGGGGCCTCGTTCGCCTGCGGCCGTGCGATCACCACGTAATCCGTCCCGTCTCGCAGCGCTGCCGTGGCTAGCGCTTCTCGTATGCGGCGTTTCGCCCTGTTGCGGGCCACCGCTCCTCCCATCTCCCTGCCGGCGACGATCCCGACCCGGGCCCGCCCCGCCGGGGCGCCGGCACGGCGTTCCGCCGCGATCACCGTGACGCCGGCGCTACGCCGTCGCCTCCCGGTGCGAAGCACGTAGCCGAAGCCGGACTGCCCGGTGAGCGAGTCGTACGGCCGTCCCCTACGCGGCGAGGCGGCGCCGGCGCTTCCGGCGGCGATGTCTGAGGACGGCGCGCCCACCTCGAGTCCGCATCCGGACCCGGAACCCGTGCTTCTTGTGGCGGCGCCGGACATTCGGCTGATACGT
>CAYGCW010000377.1:0-2687 GCA_964348465.1 uncultured Acidimicrobiia bacterium
GGTCACCAACCCGGGCACGATCCCCGACCGTGGGTTGTACACGGTGGTGCTTCCCGAAGGGGGACGGGTCGGTGAGCTTGACGAGGAGATGGTGTACGAGAGCCGGCCCGGAGACGTGTTCGTGCTGGGCTCCACGTCGTGGCAGATCCTCGAGATCACCCACGACCGGGTGGTCGTCGCCCCGGCCTCGCCCGAATCGCACCCGCGCATGCCGTTCTGGCACGGCGACGGGCTCGGGCGGCCGCTCGAGCTGGGTCGAGCGGTCGGGGCGTTCGTCCGGGAGATCGGCTCCAAACCCCCCGACGAGGCCCGCACGGTCCTGGAGAGCGAGTATCGGCCCGACCCGTGGGCGGCCGCCAACATGGCTGCGCTGGTCGCCGATGAGGTCGCGGCCACCGGCGCCCTCCCCACCGATCGCACCCTCGTCGTCGAGCGCTTCCGGGACGAGATCGGCGACTGGCGGATGGTGCTGCTGTCGCCATTCGGCGGGCGGGTGCACGCGCCGTGGGCGCTGGCCGCCCGCCGCCGCCTCCGGGACCGGGTGGGGATCGAGGTCGACGTCATCTGGTCGGACGACGGCATCGTGTTCCGGTTCCCCGACGCCGACGAGCCGCCGCCCGCAGACACGCTGCTGATCGACCCCGAGGAGATCGAGGACCTCGTCATCGAGGAGGCGGCCGACAGTGCGCTGTTCGCGGCCCGGTTCCGGGAGGCCGCCGCCCGGGCGCTGCTGCTGCCGCGGCGACGTCCCTCCCAGCGCACCCCGCTGTGGCTGCAGCGACGGAAGTCCGCCAACCTGCTGGAGGTGGCCAAGCGGTTCGGATCGTTCCCGATCATGCTCGAGACGTACCGCGAGGTGCTCCAGGACTACTTCGACCTCCCGGCGTTGCGGGAGGTGCTGGCCGACGTCCGCTCTCGCAGAGTGCGGGTGGCCGAGGCCGACGTCCGCTCGCCCAGTCCGTTCGCGACGTCGCTGCTGTTCGACTTCGTCGCCTCGTTCATGTACGAGTACGACGCCCCGCTCGCCGAGAAGCGTGCCGCCGCCCTCACGCTCGACCGCAACTTGCTCCGGGAGCTGCTGGGCGAACCGGAGCTGCGCGACCTCCTCGACCCGGCTGCCGTCGAGTCGGTCGAGCTGGAGATCCAACGGCTCACTCCCGAGCGCAAGGCGCGGGGGCCCGATGCGGTTCACGATCTCCTGCGCGATCTGGGGCCGCTGACGGCGGGTGGCGTGGCTGCGCGCACCGAACCCGCCGACAGCGCCGCGGCGTGGCTGGCGGCACTGGAAGCGGCGCGGCGAGCCGCCGTCGTGCGGATCGGCGGCGAGGGCCGCTGGGCCGCGGTCGAGGACGTGGCCCGGCTCCGCGATGCCCTGGGAGTGGCGCCACCCCAAGGCCTGCCCGAGTCACTCCTGGAGCCGATAGCGGACCCACTCGGCGACGTCATCGGCCGCTTCGCCCGCACCCACGGGCCGTTCACGGTCCGGGACGCCGCCGCCGCCCTCGGGCTGCCCGCCGCCGCCGCCGGGGAGGTGCTGGCGCGGTTGGAGACGGAGGGCCGGGTCGTGCGCGGGGCATTTCGCCCTCATGGCGAGGGCCAGGAGTGGGTCGACGCCGAGGTACTGCGACGGCTGCGGCGCCGTTCGCTGGCCGTGCTCCGGAAGGAGGTCGAGCCGGTCGACCAGCCGGCCCTGGGCCGGTTCCTTCCGGCATGGCACGGCGTCGGGCTCGCCCCCGCCCGGCCCGGGCGGCTCTACGAGATCGTGCGCTCCCTACAGGGGGCGGCGGTCCCGGCATCGATCCTGGAGAGCGACGTCCTGGCCGGCCGCATGGACTACCGCCCGTCACTCCTCGACGAGTTGGCCGCTTCGGGCGAGCTGGTTTGGGTGGGCCGGGGGCCGCTCGGCGCCCGCGACGGGCGGGTGGCGCTGTACCTGCGCGATCAGGCCCCACTCCTCCTCGACGACCTCCCCGACGATCCCCCGGCCGGCGGCTTGCACGACCGGCTGCGCGCCCACCTGTGGGAGCGGGGCGCGTCCTTCTTCCGCGACCTCTACGAGGCCGCCGGTGGCGGTGATCCCGACGCGGTGCTCGACGCGCTGTGGGACCTGGTGTGGTCGGGGGAGGTGACCAACGACACGCCGGCGCCGCTGCGGGCCTTCCTGTGGGGCAAGGCCCGTCGCCGCGGCGGCCGACCCCAGCTTCCGGGCACGGCTCCGCCGGCCGGCAGCGGGCGCTGGTACGTGACGGCCGACCTGGTGCGAGCGCGCCCGGCCGCCGAGCGCCGGGCTGCGGCCTGGGCAGAGCAGCTCATCGAGCGCCACGGCCTCGTGACGCGTGACGCCGTCCTCGCCGAGGGCCTCGCCGGTGGGTTCACGTGGCTGTATCCCGTCCTGGCGGCCATGGAGGATGCCGGCCGGGTACGACGCGTCGGCAGATGCAAGAGCTCCCGTCGTGCTCGCCGCCGCCGACCCGGCCAACCCCTACGGAGCGGCGCTGGCATGGCCGGGTGAGGCGGAGGGAAGGGCGGGCCGGTCGGCCGGAGCCTATGTGGTGCTGGTCGACGGGACTCTGGCGGCGTTCGTGGAGAGGGGTGGCCGCAAGGTGCTCACGTTCACCGACGAGCCCGGCACGATCGGGGGCGCCATCGCCGACCTCTACGCCCGGCGCCTTCGCCGTGCCACAGTG
>CAYGCW010000378.1:0-2670 GCA_964348465.1 uncultured Acidimicrobiia bacterium
ATCCTCGTCCCCGGCATCCGGGTCGGCCCCGGCGGCCGCGCCGGTGTCGGTGTCGGTGTCCACCCAGCGCAGCTCGCCCTCGGCCGTCTCGACGAGGCCCTTGCCGGCTGCGGCGAGGTCGGTGCGTAGGTCGTCGATGGGCTTGCGCACCTCGTCCAGCTCCTCCTGAAGGCCGGAGCGCAGCTCCTCCGCGGTGCGGCGCAGCTCTCCGGTGAGCTTGCCCGCCTGACGCGCCATCTCGGCGAGGCGACGCGGGCCGAACACGATCAGGGCGATGATCGCGATCGTGAAGAGTTCGGCGGGGCTGATACTGAACATGGCTCTACCGATGGTAGAGCCATGTTGGCGCGAGGCTGTGGGGGCCGGGGGGCTGAGGTCAGGCGGTGAGGTGGCTCGCCCAGTCGTCGTTGTCGAGAGCGTTGCGGAACGCGGCGATCTCCTCCTCGGTGATCGGGTTGTCGCCGTCGACGACCTCGTACACCACGCCGGTGGCGAGCAGGATGCTCACGACCCGCTGGCTGGCGGGCCGCCGCTCGGCCTGACCGCAGTACGGGCAGGCGAACACGTAGCTACCGGTGCCGGTGTCCGGCACGAACTCGAGCGACAGATCGCGAGGCGTGAGTTCGATGTCGCCGCAGCGGCTACATGTGGTGCGAATGGTGGTCATCGGTGGTCTCCGCCCTGGTTCTTCGAGTACGGCTGAGATATCGGCCCCCCGCGCCGGGCCCTGAATGACTATTCGGCGATTAGTCAGACGTAGCCCGGACTACCTAGTCACGGCGCGGAACGCCGTAGCGCGCCAGGATGCGCCCGCGTAGGTCGGCGAGGGCTGCCGCCGTCTCCTCGCCGTCGACCAGTTCGGCATCCGGACCCAGCCTGAGCAGCAGACGGGCCGCAACGAGCGGGTCCGAGGCGCTGAAACGGACCGTCGTCACGCCACCCTCTTCGGCCACGACCTCGACCGGGTAGTAGTCGGCAACCCATATGGCACGGGGCTCCAGCCTGATCGTGGCCCGGACGTCGTCCTCGCTCGGCGTGTACCGGACCTCGGGTGGTGGCGGGTTCGACGGCGGGGGAAACGCCTCGTCCCCGGGGACGGCGCGGCGAATCCGGTCCAGCCGGAAGACCCGCTCGGCGCCGGCCAGCCGGCAGTAGGCCGACAGGTACCAGTTGCCCAGCGTCGAGAACACCGTCCAGGGTTCGACGTCCCGCTCGGTCGTCTCGTCCTTCGAGAGAGACGTGTAGGTGATGCGCACCACCCGCCCCTCGGCGGCCGCCTTGCGGAGGGTCGCGACCAGCTCCGGTTCCTCCGCGAGATCGACGACGAGTGCGTCACCGGCGTCGGGCACGAGCGCCGCCTGGAGCTTCTCGACGCCGCTGCGCAGCGCGTCCGAGCCCTGGCCGGAGGAGAGCAGCGCCATTCCGGACGCCAGCAGCGCCAGGGCCTCGGCCGGGGCGAGGCGCGGCGATCGCGCGAAGTAGTCGGCCATGTCGACGACGACCTCGTCTTCGTCGACGTACGCCTCCATCAGCTCGCCGGGGCCATAGCCGGGAAGACCGCACACGAAGACGAGGTTCAGGTCGGCGACGAGCTCGGCGCGGCTCGAGTAGCCGAAGCGATCGCAGACCTCGGCGGCCGTGGCCCCCGGGTTGGCGATCACCCACGGCAGCATCGAGAGGATGCGCGTGAGGCGGCCCGCGGTTCGGGTACTCGTCACGCCGTCCCCTCCACCCTGGCCACGAGCCGTTCCCGCAGGTCGGCCGGGGCAACGAGCTCGGCTTTGTCTGCGAAGCCGAGCAGCCAGCCGATGAAGGCATCCTCGTTGGCGACTCGGAAGCGGACCTCGAGGGCGCCGTCGTCCGACTCCATCACCTCTTCGTCGCCCGTGAGCTGACGACGCGCCCACCACGCCACCTCCGAGTCGAACGTGACCAGGGCGGTGAGGTCGTCGGCGCCCGCCTCCCACGGAGCCTCAGGGATCGCAGCGGCGGGGTCGAAGCCGGACGGCCGTCGGAAGGCCCCCGCATCGTCGTCTGCCCGGAGGTCGGCCGCTCGGTCGAGCCGGAAGGCCCGCACCCCGCCGCCGCCTGCCGCGTCCTCCCCGGCGACATACCAATGGCCGCGCCGATGGACGAGAGCGTACGCCTGCAGGGCCCGGTCCCGGCCGCGGTATCGGAAGCGGAGCAGACGGCGATCCGCGATCGCCGCGAAGGCAGTGCCGAGCGCGCCGACGTCGGCCCCGAGGTCGGCGGCCAACGGCTCACCTGCGACGGCGAGCGGAGCGCCGCCGAGCTTGAGCAGCGCCGAAGGGCCCTGAGGCTGGCCGCCCAGCCGCACGACCTGAGCGGCCAGCCCGAGCGCCGCCCGCTCCTCGTCGGTCAGGCCCGGGTCGGGCATCTCGTACTCCTCGGGCGGGATCAGATAGCCGAACTCGACCTCCCAGGCATCGGTGGGTGCCAGCGTGAGCGGCACTCCGAGCTGACGGAGCAGAGCCTTGTCGCGCTCGAACATCCGCCGGAAGGCCTCGTCGTGCTCCGCGCCGTAGCCCGCGACCGTGTTGCGAATCTCGGCGGCCGTCACCGGGCGCTGGGCGGTGAGCAGGAAGGCCAGCAGATTGAGGATGCGCTCTATGACCCTGTGCACGACGCCAGGGTAAAGATGCCCGCAGC
>CAYGCW010000379.1:0-2664 GCA_964348465.1 uncultured Acidimicrobiia bacterium
GGCAACACGTGGACCGACACCGACTCGGTGTTCTTCGCCGAGGAAGCGGCGATGATCTTCGACTCGACGGCGGGCGCCCGCGGGTTCCAGGACAACGCCAACTTCGAGGTGAAGACGGCGTTCATCCCGCACAGCGACTCCAGCGAGCGCAACGGCGTGGTGATCGGCGGCGCAGCCCTGTGGCTGATCGACTCCGGCGACGAGGCCGAGAACGCCGCGGCCTGGGACTTCATGAGGTTCATGGCGGCCGCGGACCAGCAGGTGACGTGGCATACCGGCACCGGCTACTTCCCCGTGCGCGTCGATCTCCAAGGGAGCCCGCCGCCGGACCTGGCGACGTTCTGGGACGAGAACCCGAACTTCGTGACGGCCATCGAGCAGCTCGCCACGACCAGGACCACGCTCGACGACGGCTCGCCGAACTACGCGGTTCTCGGCGGCCGGGCGGGCCCGTTCCCGGAGATCCGGCGCATCATCGTCGAGGCCTACAGCGCGGTGCTCGACGAAGGCAAGACGGCGCAGGAGGCCCTGGACGAGGCCGCGGAGCGCGCCAACCAGGCGCTGGCCGACTACAACGCCTTCTTCGGCGGATAGCAGCGAGTGCCGGGGCTTTGATCCTCCCCCGCAACCGCGGGGGAGGAGCCCCGGCCCGTCAGGGCCGGGGCGGAGGGGGCCGCGCGTGAGGCCGCGCCCGCTCCTCCTCCTCGCCCTCACGGCCATGCTCGCGCTCGCCGGGGCCTGTGGCGACTCCCGCCCGGCGCAGACCACCGGCGGCGTCGCCGCCTACGACCTCCAGGGCCACCGCGGGGCGCGCGGCCTGCGGCCCGAGAACACCCTCCCGGCCTTCGAGGAGGCACTCGACCTCGAGGTCGACACGCTCGAACTCGACCTCCACTTCACCGCCGACGGCGAGCTGGTGGTGTGGCACGACCCGATCATCGACGCCGCCAAGTGCGGGCTCGCGCCCGGGGCGCCGGCGGGCTCCGCCGATCCCGACGACCCGGCGACCCCCGACTCGGCGCTGATGATCGCCAACCTGGCCCTCGCCGAGCTGGGCGCCTATCGCTGCGACCGCAACCCCGAGCCGGACCGCTTCCCGATCCAGGAGGCCGCGGCCACGCTGCTGGCCGGGGACCGCTACGAGATCGTCACGCTCGCCGAGGTGCTCGATTTCGTCGACCTCTACTCGCAGTCGGGAGGCAAGGAGGAGGCGCAACGGGACGCCGCCGCCCGGGTCAAGTTCAACGTCGAGACCAAGCGGCGACCGGACGCCCCGGAGAACATCGGGGACGGGTTCGACGGCACCAGCGCCGGCCCTTTCGAGCGGGCGATCACCGATCTCGTCGACGAGCGTGAGATCGCCGACCGGATGATCGTGCAGAGCTTCGACCACCGCTCCCTGTGGGCGATCCGCCGGCTGCGCGACGACATCGCGCTGGCCGCGCTCACCCGGCGCGGCGACACGCCCGACCTGGACGACCTGTTCGGGCGCGGCGCCACCATCTGGTCGCCCGACTACCGCGCTCTGGACGCCGGTAGCCTGGTGCGGGCGCACGACGCCGGCCTCCAGGTGGTGCCGTGGACGGTCAACGACCCCCAGGACATGCAGAGGCTCGTCGACCTCGGCGTCGACGGCCTGATCACGGATCGGCCCGACCTGGCCCCTTCCCGGCCCTGAGGAAGGCGCTGGCGGGCCTGGCCGTCCTCGCCCTGGCGGCGGCCGCCTGCAGCGGCGGGCAACCCGATGCCGAGCCGGTGGTGGAGGTGGTGGCCGAGGGCCTCGTCAATCCGATCGGGATGGCGCTGCTGTCGGACGGCGGGCTGCTCGTCGCCGAGGAGGGAACCGGCCGGAACGACGACTCCGCCGGGGTCAGCCTGGTCACCAGGGGTCGGGTGGACCGGGTCGTCTCCGGCCTGCCGAGCGGCCGCGACTCGGGCGACCTGTCCGGCGTCCCGCTGGTGGGGGTCGCCCCCGGCGGCGAGGTCGCCTACACGGCTCACTTCGGAGCCGGCGGATTGCTCACGTTCCCCGTGCCGGGGGCCAAGGCGGCGGCCAGCGGGGATCCGCTCGGCCCCGGCGATCTCGGGCTGGCGCTCCGGCCGCTCAACCGGGTGCAGCTGGTGAATCCGTTCGACATCGCATTCGCCGAGGACGGGACTCCGGTGGTCACCGACGCCAGCGAGAACGGCGTGGCGTCGGCCGGCTCCGACGGCTCGGTGGTGTTCCTGCACCGCTTCGGGCAACTGCCCGCGCCCGGAAACGAGTCGCTGAAGGTCGACGCGGTCCCGACCGGCATCGCCAGGGTGGGCGGCGAGTACTACGTGACGCTCACCGGCGGCTGCCCGTACCCGGAGGGCGCCGGGAGGCTGGTGGCGATCGACGGGAACCGCGGCGAGCGGGTGGTCGCCGACGGGTTGAACATGCCGATCGACGTCGCGGTCGGCGCCGACGGTGAGATCTGGGTGCTGGAGTTCGCCCGCTTCGACCCCGACGCCTCCTGCTTCACCGGAGCCGGGTACGAGGCCGGAACGGGGCGTCTCAGCCGCCTGACGGGCGACCGGCGCGAGGTGGTTCTCGAGGGCCTGGACTTCCCGGGTGCGGTGCTGGCGGCCCCGGACGGCAGCCTCTACGTGACCGAGGTCTTCTCGGGCCGCCTCCTCCGG
>CAYGCW010000380.1:0-2663 GCA_964348465.1 uncultured Acidimicrobiia bacterium
GAGGCACAGCGCCGCCACCACCCCCATGATCCCGACACCGGCGGCGTAGAACTCGAACACCACCAGCGACAACCCGGTGACGAGGAAGAAGAACGCAGCCTCCGGCGTCGCCGCGGCTCTCAAGACGCGGTCGAGCAGCGGCCCTTCGTCGAAGATCACCGGGACGGCGGGCGCCGGCCCACCATCGCCATCCGCCGGCCGGGCCGTGGCGAGCACCACCGGACCCCCGGCCGTGGGGACCTCGGTTCCGTCGAGCCCGACGATCAACTGGCCGATCGATGGCACGACGATCTCGACGAGGCCGGGAATGGTGTCCTCGACCTCGGTGCGGCCGGTGATCAGTGCAGGCGCCACGCCGGGAAACGACGCCGCCACCGCGTTCGATCCCAGACCGGCGCGCCCGGTGACCGTGGGGTGAAGGTGGCCGACGACTGCGCCGGGAGCCGCCGCCTTGATCGGCGCGGCGGCCAGCAGCTGGGCCGCCCCGCCGAAAGCGCGGGCCGGCGCCGGGCCGACCCAAACGGCCACCGGCACCGGGGCCGCCGCCACGAGGTCGACCAGAGCCGTCACCTCGGCGTCGAGAGCGCCCGCCGAATCGACGGCGAGAACGACGAGCTGGGCGTCGGACGCCTCGATCTCCCCCGAGATGAAGTCGATCGCCCGAGCATCGATGGGTCCGGACACCTCCACGACGCGTACCGGGCCGGGGCCCGACGGTTGGGCGCCGGCTGCACCCGGGAGGGCCAGGAGCACCCCGGCGACGACCGCGAGCGCGGTGGCCCGGCCGCGCCGGCACCGAGCGCGTGCCCGAGGGAGCGAGAGGGGCGCGGTCACGGAGCGCGATGTTAGGAAGATGCCGGGGCGCCACCGCCGGGCTCCGCCGCCGGGAGGCGCCCGGATGGCTACTCTCCTCGCCATGCCGAAGGTCCTCCTGGTGACGGACTCTCCCTGGGTCGCCAACGCGGTCCACGCCGAGCTCAGCGCGCCCGGTTACGACATCGTCGAGCATGACGATCCGACCACCGTCGTCGCCGGCGCGGACGGGACCGAGCCCGACGTGGCGGTCGTCGACCTCCAGGTCGCCTCGATGGGAGGCATGGCGGTCACGAGGGCGTTGCGGGACGCGGCCGCAGTCGGGGCCATCGTCGAGGTTCCGGTGGTGCTGCTGCTCGACCGCAGGGCCGACGCCTTCCTGGCGCGCCGCGCGGGGGCCGCCGCCTGGCTGGCCAAGCCCTTCACCGGCTCGGCGCTCCGGGCGGCGATAGACGCCGCCCTCGGCGTGGAAGTGGGCTCGTGATACCGGCCGGCGACGAGAACGAGCCGCTGAGTACTCCGCCGCACCGGGGTACGCGGTGAGCACCCCTCAGGTCGCGTACCTGGCGATTCTCAGCGCCTGCATACTCGCCTCCGGGTTCTTCTCGGGCTCGGAGACCGCGCTGATCGGGATCGCCCGCGAGCGGGTGCACCAGCTCGCCGGCAGCCGCAGGGGCCGAAGGCTGGCCGAGCTCGTCTCCGATCCCGAGGCGATGCTCAGCACTCTGCTCCTCGCGAACAACTTCGTGAACATCCTCGGAGCGTCGGCCGCTACCGCGCTGTTCATCGACCTCATGGGCGAGCAGTGGGGACCGTGGGTAGCCACCGGCGCAGTCACCGCAGTGATTCTCGTGGTGGGCGAGATCACGCCGAAGAGCCTCGCGACTCGCTACACCGAACAGTTCGCACTGCGGGTCGCGCCGACGATCTGGCAGCTCTCGAAGGTGCTCCGTCCGATCGCGCGCGTGTTTCAGATCGCGGCCCGGGGATTGTTCCGGCTGTTCCGCCTCGACCCCGACCGGGCGCAGCCCGGCATCACCGAAGAGGACATCCGCACGATGGCGGTGCTCGGCGAAGCGGAGGGGGAGATCGAGTCCGCCGAGCGCGAGATCATCCACGCCCTCTTCAGCCTCGCAGACCGGCCGGTGCGGGAGGTTATGACGCCGCGGGTCGACATCGTATCCGTCAGCTGGCCGACGACGATGGAGGACTTGCGGGCTGCGGTGGCGGCAACCGGCCACTCCCGGTTCCCCGTGGTGGAATTCGAGCTCGACCACATGCTCGGCATACTCCACGTCAAGGACCTGCTGCGACTGCCTCACCCGGAGGCGCACGACATCAAACGCCTCCTGCGCGAGCCGCACTACGTGCCGGAGAACAAGCCGATCCTCGAGCTGCTTCAGGAGATGCGGCGCCGGCGCTTCGCCTTTGCGGTCGTGCTCGACGAGCACGGAGGGGTCGAGGGCCTCGTGACGGTCAAGGACCTGGTGAGCGAGCTGGTTGGGGAGATGCAGGACGAGTTCGACCCCGGGGCACCGTCCATCGTGCGGATCGGACCCAGCCAGTGGGTCGCCGACGGGCGGCTCCCGCTCGAGGAGCTGTCCGAGACGCTGGCCGTCGAACTGCCGGAAGGCACCTTCACCACGGCCGGCGGCCTGTTCCTGCACCTGGCGGGGCGCATCCCCGCCGAGGGCGATTCGGTCCAGACGAACGGGCTGTTGTTGACCGTGATGAACATGGAGCGGCGCCGGATCGACCGCCTCAAGATCGAAGGAGTCCCCGCCACCACGGGTGGCGGGGGGCCCATTTCCTAGGGGTCGGCGCGTTGTTACCATGGCCCGCACGGGACG
>CAYGCW010000381.1:0-2656 GCA_964348465.1 uncultured Acidimicrobiia bacterium
GACGCCGGCGGTTCCGGCGTGAGCCCGGCGCCGGCGAAGTCCTGCGGGGCGTACTCCTTGGGGGTCACCCGGGGTGCGGGGACCGTGGACAGCAGCTCCACCAACAGCTCGTCGATGGTCACGCCCTCCGCAAGCGCCTCGTAGGACAGGATCACCCGGTGGTTGAGGACGTCGTATGCCACCTCGTACACGTCCTGCGGCAGCGCGTACGGGCGGCCCCGCAGGACCGCCATCGCCCGGGCGCCCCGCACAAGACCGATGCTGGCCCGGGGGCTGGCGCCGTAGGCGATCATCGGCTCCAGGTCCGCCAGCCCATAGCGCAACGGGTCGCGGGTGGCGAGGACGAGCCGCACCGCGTATTCCTCCACGCCGGGATCCACGTAGACACGGTCGGCGGCCTTCTGGATCCCGGCGAGATCTTCGATCGTGAGGATCCGCTGCGCCACGGGGGGGTCGACCTCCATGCGCCGCACGATCTCGCGCTCCTCGGCGGCGCTCGGGTAGTCCACCGGGACCCGCATCAGGAAGCGGTCCCGTTGCGCCTCCGGCAGCGGGTAGACGCCTTCCGATTCGATGGGATTCTGAGTCGCCAGCACGAAGAACGGGTGCGGAGCCGGGAAGGTCTGCCCGCCGATCGTGACCTGGCGCTCCTGCATGATCTCCAGCAGCGCCGACTGCACCTTGGCCGGGGCCCGGTTGATCTCGTCGGCGAGGACGAAGTTGGCGAACACCGGCCCCAGCTCGACGTCGAACTTCTCGTCCGACGCCCGCCAAATCCGGGTGCCGACGATGTCGCTCGGCACCAGGTCCGGGGTGAACTGGATGCGGGCGAACGAGCCGCCCATGACCCGGCTCAAGGTCGAGAGCATCATCGTCTTGCCGATGCCGGGCACGCCTTCGAGCAGACAGTGACCTCCGGCGAGCAGGCACACCAGCACCCGCTCCAGGACCCGGTGCTGGCCGACGACGACCCGCCGCACCTCGAACAACGCCTGCTCCAGGCGCATCACGTCAGGGTCGGGATGCGTCATCGCGCTTCCTCCAGGCCCGCGGCGATACGGAGCAGCTCGCCCCGGTCGAAGTCGTCGGGCGCCATCACCGTGACCGTCGTTTCGCCGACCTCGAACACGATGATCCGCCGCCCACCCAGGATGCGTTCGCGCCCCTCTGCCTCCCCCACCAGCACGGGGTCGCCGCCGGCGTCGGCCACCCCGGCCCGGTCGGGACCGCCCTCTGCGACGACTTCGACGGCGCCCAGCGGCCCGTCGAGACGCAGCTCCTGCGAGAAGACGCCGTCGCCCGAGGCATTGACCCGCGCCGAGGCGACGCGATATCCGGCCGGCAGGTACGCGGGCCAGACGCCGTCGGCCATGCCCTCACCGAAACCGAACGCCCTGCCGTCGTCGCCCGGCGCCGGGAACAGGTCGCCGAAGCGATCGCCGGAGAAGTCGAACTCGCCGCGGCCTAGCTCGGCGAAGAGCCGCTGCAGCTCCTCGGCCAGCTCCGGTGGCAGCGCGTCGGCCAGCTCGTCGGGGAACGGGAACGGCTGACCATCCTCGCCGAAGAAGTCACGGCCGAACTCCTCGAAGAAGCCCGGCGGGAACAGCTCCTCCGGGATCTCGAGACCGGGCGCGAACTCGTCGAAGAAGTTGCGACCGAAGCGGTCGAGGAAGTCGGGCGGGAGCAGCTCGGAGCCCGGTCCCGGCACGTCCGGCCCGGGGGGCAGGAGGAACTCGTCGTCGGGCTGGGCCGGCGGCGCCTCGGGCTCGGGCACGGCCATCGTCGTCGACGGCGCCGGCTCATCGTCGCCACCCCTGGTGAGCGCCCACACGGCGCCCGTTGCACCCAGCGCGACGAACAGGGCCACAGGAACCACGATCGGCGCCCAGCGGCGCCGGGGCGACTCCGGCGGTGGCGCAATGGGTTCGACAGGCGGCACCGGTTCGGGAGGCGGCGGCGGAAGGTCGCCAAACGGCGGCTCCGGCGGCAGATCCCGCCACGTCCTGCCGCTGGGCCTAGTGCCGGTGGTCACGCGCGTCACCTCCTGTCCTGACTCCCGACGCCAACGTACGGACCGGCGCTTAAACAGCGGATAAAGCCGCCCGGGACGGGCCATTCGGCACTAGGCGGCCGGCCGCCGCGGCGAGACGCTACGCGCGAAAGGAGGTTTCGAGATGATCGTCCAGCCGGGCAGGGCCCGGACTTCGCTGGTTAGGTCGGCGGCCACCATCTTCCTGGTGCTGGTGGCGGTCAACGCCGCAGTCGGGATCACCGCGCTCCTGGTCGGCGAGTTCGGCCAGACCCAGGGCAAAGTGCTCGGGACCAGCCTGTTGGCGACGGCGGGGTGCGTCGGCGTGCTCGTCAACGTTCCCGCGATCCGCAAGGGCCGCGCCGGCCCGGTGCCGGCAGTGGCCGCGGGGTTCGCGCTGTTCACCGCCGGGCTGCTGATCCTGGGAATGTGGGCCGAGTTCGACACCGAAGGCTTCGGCAAGCTGGCGTCGAGCAGCGCGCTGCTCACGGTGGCCGGCACCTACGCCGGCCTGATGTCGCTGTTGCCGGTGCAAGGACTGCACCGGGTGTTGCAGACCATCGCCTACGCCCTGGCGGCCGTCGGCACTCTGGCGCTGTTGACGTTCATCTGGCTGGACATCGACAA
>CAYGCW010000382.1:0-2625 GCA_964348465.1 uncultured Acidimicrobiia bacterium
CTCCGCGAGGTCGACGCCGGACAGCATGCGACTCCCCAGGATGCGAGTGAAGCTGATCGTGCCGACCAGGTAGCCGGCCATGGCGGTGAGCGCCAGGCTCACTGCGGGTCCGGGACTTCGTAGCCGGGGTACTTCCTGAAGTCGCGGATTCGCTCCCGCCAGGGGCGGGTGTCGCGCCGGTAGCTGCGGAACGCGCCCAAGGTCTCGGCACGGCTCCGCCACCAGTAGAGGGCGTTGGCGAGCACGGCGTAGCCGACCGTCCAACCGTCTCCCCACAGGGCGAAGTACGGGACGACGGTGCCGGCCGGGAACGGCGTGCCGTTCGGCCGGTTCGTGTTCGAGCTGCAGCAGTAGCTCTCAGGGCTCCCCGGCCGCCAGCAGCGCTTGGTAGTCGGCCAGCGACTTGCCGGTCACAGGCCCGGGGATCGCCCGGCCCCGATCGTCGTACGCGGTATGCACTACGTCGGATCGGGCGAGGTCCGGGTGGCCGCTCTGGTCCACGAGCAGGCGGCCGCTGAACAGAACCTGGCCGAGGCGACCTTCCTCCGCCAGCGCAGCCAGCTCGCGGTTGGCGTCGGCGATCACCGGATCGGGGTCGAGGAAGCCGGCCAGCGGCGAGTACGCCAGGAGGTAACGCTGGCCGACGTCGTAGAGCGGGTCGTGATCCATGATCAACAAGACCACCGGCGCGGCGGGATCGTCGCCGCAGCCTGAGCCTTCGTCCGTCAGCCCCGCCGTCTGGTAGATGACCTGCGTGTGATCGGGCGCTGCCGGCCCTTTGTGGGCCTCGAGCACCCGCAGCGTGACGAGCTGGGAGGGCCGGCACACCGGTAGCTCGACACCGGCGACGTAGTCGGGGCCCGCTTCCACCGACGTCACCTCGGCCAGCACGACCGACTCCGCCTGCGCCGCGGCCTCCTCGAAGCTCATCGGCGCCCCCTCGGCCGGCTCCACGGTCCCCACGATCAACGGCGGCAGGATCTCGGCGTTCCCCCCTGCGAACTGGGGGCCGAACACCGACTCCAGGAGACCAAGCACGCCCGGATCGTCGCCGATGTACTGGGCGATCAGCCGGCCACCCAGGAAGAAGTGTGGGGTGGCGAGCCAGTCCGGCAGGAAGACGCCGCCGTCCGGCACGGCGATGGTGCCACCGTCGGCGGAGAGGTAGCCGGCCTCCGCGGCGGCATCGCCGGGGGCCGGGTACTCGTAGAGCTGCACGTCGGCGCCGTTGACACGAACCACTCGTGGCATCCCGGTGAGTCCCTGCGCCGTGAACGTGCCGGCTGCCTCGACGACGGCTCCGGCACCTTGGAGTCGCTCGATCAGGCCGGCGGCGTCGAGGCCGGCTGATCGGGTGGTGGGGGGCGGCAGGGTGGTGCCGGGCGGGCTCTCGGTGTCCGATCCGCAGGCTGCCGCCAGGCTCCCCAGGAGCAGCACCACGGCGATCGTCGATCTCGTTCGCATCGAGCGTCCCGTTCTCTCCGCAGCGGCATGGGGGTCCCCGCGAGCGCGAGCATGCTCCTCGGCGGCGGCGGCTGCAAGACCCCTTTTTCGAACTCCCCCCGCCGGCTGCGCCAGCTACCTTCACGGCATGAGGGCCATCGTCTACGAGCGCTACGGACCACCCGACGTGCTCGAGCTCCGCGACGTCCCGGCGCCGGAGGTGAAGGACGACGAGGTACTGGTGCGGGTGCACGCCGCCTCGGTCAACCGGTCGGATTGGGAGAGGCTGACGGCCCGACCCGCCTATGTCCGCTTCGCCGGGGCGGGCCTCCTCAGGCCGAAGCGGCCGATCCTCGGTTCCGACGTCGCCGGGCGCGTCGAAGCCGTCGGCCGCGACGTCACGCAATTCCGGCCCGGAGACGCTGTGCTGGCGGACACGCTCTACTTCGGCATGGGCGCCTTCGCCGAGTACGTCGCCGTCCCGGAGCGCGCTCCGATCGCGCACAAGCCTCCCGGATTGTCCTTCGAGGCCGCTGCGACTCTCCCGCAGGCGGCGCTGCTGGCGCTCCAGGGACTGCTTCGCAAGGGCCCGGCCGCGCCCGGGCAGCGGGTCGCGATCGTGGGCGCCGGTGGGGGCGGGGGCAGCTTCGCGGTGCAGATCGCCAAGTCCCGCGGCGCCGAGGTGACCGGCGTCGACCACGGCGGCAAAGCCGACCTGATGCGCTCGCTGGGAGCCGACCACGTCGTCGACTACACGCGCGCCGACTACACCAGGCGCGGCGAGCGATACGACCGGATCCTCGACTTCGCAGGAGGACGCTCCCTCCGCGCCAACCGCCGCGCCCTGGCGTCCGCCGGCGTGTACCTGCTGGTCGGTGGCTCGGTGCCCCGGCTCCTCCAGGCGGCGGTGGTCGGCGGGCTGATCTCGAAGGTCGGGGACGAACAGATGGGCGTTCTGGTCGCCAGGCCCAACAAGGACGATCTGTCCGACGTGGCGGAGCGGGCCGCCGCCGGGACGCTCAATCCGGCCATCGACCGGACCTACGACCTCGGCGAAGTCCCGGAGGCTCTCCGGCGCTTGGGGGCCGGCCGAGCCCTCGGCAAGCTGGTCGTCACGCCCTGAGCCCGAGCGGGACCGGTTCAGTCGAACGACAGTCCGCAGGTCGCCTCGAAGCCGGCGCC
>CAYGCW010000383.1:0-249 GCA_964348465.1 uncultured Acidimicrobiia bacterium
GATCCTCTGGTCGGGAATCTCCAGCACCCGCTCCCATTTCCGGTTGCCGGCGTAATCGCCGAATTCGATCTCCGGGCTCAGGAGATCCCCGCGCCGGTTCGGTGCGGCGTCACCCGCCTGCCATCGGTCAGCTCACGCCCGCGCCGTGGTGCGTATGCCCACCGCTGCGTTGGGCCGGCCCGCTACCCGGCCATGCGGCCACCGGCCTGGATGGCGGCGAGCGAGCGTTCTGTGCCCGGGCCACCTCCG
>CAYGCW010000383.1:380-2607 GCA_964348465.1 uncultured Acidimicrobiia bacterium
GCGAAGTCCAGCTCCTCGACCCGCGCCGTCGTGGCTACCGGCCCCACGTCGGGGGTGGCGAACACGAGGTCCCCGGGCCCCATCTGCGCCAGCAGCGGCGCAGCCTTGGCGCGGCCCTCCGGCGCCAACAAGACCAGGGTGTCGGGCGCCGCCGCCCCGGCGTGGTCGATCGGTTCCGGATCGAGAACCAGCGTCGACACGCTATGGCCGGTCTTCACGGTCACGGGGTAGTCGTCGCGCTGGGCGGCCCAGAGACCGGAGGCGATCGCGGCGCGCCCAGCGACGCGCACCGCGGACCGCACCTTGCCGCCGGCGGCTCCCGCCACCACGAGCGTGGCTCGCCGGTCCAGCGCCGCCGCGTATCGACGGGCGATCGGGGCCGGCCGCGCCTTGGCCGGCGCCGCGGCGCCCTGGTGGGCCTCCCGGTAGGCCACGGCGTACTCGGGCCTGTCCAGGCGCTGCAAGACGCCGGTCGCGAACCCCAGCGCCTCCAACGTGGTGTCGATCGACTTCCGTCCGAACTTGTTCCGGCGCACGTAGTACGCAGTGCACAGCTCCCAGACGTCGAGCAGGGCGAACCCGCCGCTGCCCATCCCTGCTGCGATGCGCTCGGCCAGGTCGTCGTCGAAGCTCGTGCCCCGGTACACGTATCCGGCGCCGTTCACCGCCGCCGTGGCGCACACGTCGAGAGGTCTCTCGAGATTCCCGGCCCACGTCGTCGGGGTGAGGCCCCCGGGCGGGGTGGTGGCCGAGTGCTGACCGCCGGTCATCCCGAAGTTGAGATTGTTGAAGACGATGACCGTGATGCCGATATTGCGCCGGGCGGCGGCGATCAGGTGGGCGCCGCCGATCCCCGTGCCGCCATCGCCCATCACCACCAGCACGTCCAGGTCGGGTCGGGCCAGCTTGATCCCGCTCGCATAGGTGATGCTCCGCCCATGCAGTCCGTGGAACGCGCTCACGGCGAAGTACTGGTCCGAGAGCCCGCTGCAGCCGATGTCGCTGACGATCACCACCCGCGCCGGGTCCGCCTCCCGCGCCACCAGGGCGGCGTTGACGGCGTCGAGGATCGGCCCATGGCCACACCCGGGGCAGAACGGGTACGGCCGCTCGTTGCGGTACGTGTCGAGCCGGACGCTCACACCGCCTCCAGGATCTGCTCGGGCTCGATCAGTTCGCCGTCGATCCGGTTGACCCCGATCACCGGCCGGTCACCCGCCAGGCGCTCGATCTCCCGCCGGTACAGGCCATGGTTCAGCTCGGGGACGACGACCCGGTCGACCGGCCCGATCGCCTTTCCCAGCGTGGTCGCGGGTACCGGCCACAGGCTGTGGATCACCAGCGAGGACAGCGCCCGGCCGGCGCGCCGGGCCCGGCGCACCGCAGCGCGGACGGCGCCGGCGGTCACCCCGTAGCACACCACCAGGGTGTCGGCGCCGTCTTCGAGGTCGGCGGCAACGTCCTCGATCTCGTCGAGGTGGTCCTCGATCTTGGCGGCCAGGTGCTCGTTGAGGGCGCCCACCGTGGGCGGATGCTTGGTGATGAACGCGTGCTCGTCGTGGGTCGAGCCCGTGAGCCGCACCAGGCCGGTCCCGTACTGCCGCAGCGGCGGCACGCCGTCGGCCGGCTCGTATTGGTATGGCGTGCCCGGCGATGGGGCGACCCGGTCCCGGACCGGCCAACCCCGCCACTCCTCCACCGCCACCGTGCTCATGGTCAAGTTCAGCTCCTTGTCGGTGACTACGAACACGGGACAGCGGAACCGCTCCGCCAGGTCGAACGCCCGCATCGTCAGCCGGTAGCAGTCGGGGATCGACGCCGGCGCCAGCGCGATGATGGGGTAGCCGCCCGCGGTTCCCCAGCGCACGAACTGCACGTCGCCCTGCGACGCGCCGGTGGCGGGGCCGAGCCGCTGCACGTCCACGATCACCAACGGGACCTCGCCCATGATCGCCAGCCCCAGGTTCTCGCTGTACAGGCTGATGCCGGGACCGCTGGTGGCGGTCATGGCCCGGGCACCCGCCATCGTCGCCCCGATGCACATGCCGATCGACGCGATCTCGTCTTCGCCCTGGATCGCCACGCCGCCCCGCGCCGGCAGCTCCCGCATCAGCTGCATGAGGATCGGTGACGCCGGGGTGATCGGGTAGCCGGCGAAGAAGGTGCAGCCGGCGTCGAGCGCTCCCCGCACGATGGCGGTAGCCCCGTCGACGAACTCCCGCATCAC
>CAYGCW010000384.1:0-2601 GCA_964348465.1 uncultured Acidimicrobiia bacterium
CCCAGCGTGGCGTCGATGAGCACCAGGAGGTCGGCGTCGGTCGTGTCGTCCACCACGCGCTCGTACGCCTGATCACCGCCGCCCGGCGCGTGGAGCTCGTTGCCCAGGAAGCGAGCGACTCGCCAGCGGCCGGCATCCGAACCGCGGCGCTCCGGGTATCGCTTCCAGAGCGCGAACGACTGGTGGTACACCGGCTCGGGCCCGGGGCCCGATGTGGGGTCGGGACGGTGCGGCTGGCTCGGAACGGGCAGCCCGCGCACCACCCAAGGTGGTTCCGCGGCCGGCGTCACCTTCTCGAGAAGCTGCCGGAGCAGGACCGCGCCGCCGGCTTGCCGGAAGAGGGTCGATCGGGCCACCGGGTCCCATGGAGCTCCCTCGACGGGTGGCGTCCGCTCGGCGATTCCCCAATCCATGGTGACGTCCCCGGCCACCACGGCTATCCGATTGCGCGCCATCACACACCTCCCGGCTCGCTGCCGGCGGCGCCGGCGGGTGCCCATCCAGTATCCGGGAGGCGGCGCCGGCGGGGCCAGAGTCCAAGGTCACACGGGTCCCCGACCCAAGGAGAAGGCCGGTCGGCGCCGGGTACCCTTTCACCATGCCGTTCTACGAGCTCCACCCGTCCGCGGACGCCCTGGTGGCGCCCGTGTTGATCGCCGCCTTCGACGGCTGGGTCAACGCCGGCTCGGTCGGCACCGCGGCGGCCGAGCACGTTGCCGGCGACGGCCCGGTGCTGGTGTCGTTCGACCCGGACGCCCTCTACGACTTCCGGGTGAACCGCCCGGCGGTGACGTTCGCAGAGGGGGTGATGCAGGAGGTCGACTGGCCTGAGCTGACGATGCGGCGGGTGCGCCACGGCGAGCGCGACATGCTCGTTCTGGCCGGGATCGAGCCCAACTGGCGGTGGCGAGAGCTGGCGGCGACGGTGGCCGACCTGGCGAGCGAGTTCGGCGTCGTGGAGCAAATCTCGCTGGGCGGGATCCCGTCGGCGACGCCCCACACGCGCCCCACCCGGCTGCTCACGACGGCGTCGCGCCGGGATCTCATCGCCGAGGAGGAGCAGCTGCCGGATGGCCTGCTGAGGGTGCCGGGCGCGGCGGTCAGCGTCGTGGAGCATGCGCTCGTCACCCAGGGCATCCCGGCCGTCGGGTTCTGGGCGCAGGTGCCGCACTACGTCGGCGGTACCTACCACCCCGGCGTGCTCACGTTGGTCGAACGGGTGTCGCGGCACACGGGGACCGACGTGGCGCTCGGTTCGCTGGTCGACGAGGCCGCCGCGCAGCGGGAGAACCTCGACACCATCCTCGAGTCCCAGCCGCAGGCCAAGGCCTACGTCGAGCAGCTCGAAGCGGCGATCGACTCCCAGGGCGAGATGCCCACGGGGGAGGAGATCGCCGCCGAGATCGAGCGGTTCCTCCGGGAGACGACCGGCGAGGGCGACGGGCCCTTCGACGGCCCGTGAGCCGGGCGGCCGCCGCTAGGAGCCGCCGCCCCGCTTGAACAGCCGGCCCGCCAGGCGGCGCAGCCAGGCCACCAAGCTGGCGAGGAACAGCGAGAAGCCTTTGACCGGCTCGGCCTCGATGGCAGCCGCCTCTTCCGGGGTCGCCGCCGCCAGCTTCTGCTCGAGGCACTCGACGAACTCGCCGATCAGCCGGTTGGACATCTCCGTGACGAGCCCGGTGCGGCCGAACTGGGCGATGGCGCCGGAGAGCGTCACGTCGGCGTTGATGTCCACCTTGGTGCCCGGCCCCTCCTCCGCCAGCGCATACGTCACGTTGACCTGGCCGCGGCTTCCGCCCCGCCGGTCGACGCCTTTGCCGCTGATCACCGCCGTGCGGGTGCCGGCGTCCGGCTCCACCTTGGCCTCGCCGTCGAAGGTGGCCGACATCGGGCCGAGCTTCACGGTGACCTTGCCGGCGTAGGTGCCGCCGCCCTTGTCCTCGGTCAGTTCGGCACCGGGCAGGCACTGGGCGACCGCCGGCACGTCCTGGAAGAAGTCCCACACGGCCGCCACCGGCCGGGCCACCTGGAACTCGTGATCGATCTTCATCCGCCAACCTCCCGGGTTCGGTCCCGGCAAGTTAGCCCGCCGCGACGCGCTCCGTCGGCGGATGGGAGGGCTCATATACTCCGCCGATGCCTCCCGCCTCCGGCGAGCCGCCGTCGCCGATCGCCGCCAGCGGCGGGCGGATGACGGCATTCACCGGCCTCCTGGTGGCGGCGATGGCGTCGGGCACCTTCCTCATCGTGGCGCTCGGGCTGCTGGCGACCTTCATCATCGACGAGTTCGACATCAGCCGCGCCGAGCTCGGAGCGGTCATCGCCGTGGCGTCGGTGGGCGGAGCGCTGGCGTCTCCGCTGACCGGCCGGATCACCGACCACATCGGAGGCAAGAACGCGTTCGCACTGCTGTTCGCCACCAGCGCCGCCGCCTTCTTGCTCCTTGCGGCGGCCCCGAGCTACCTGATGCTGTTCCCGGCAGCGGTGCTGGCCGCAGTGGCGCAGTCCGCCGCCAACCCCGCCACCAACAAGCTCATCGCGCTGCACCTCCCGGTGGGCCGGCGGGGGACGGTCACCGGCATCAAGCAGTCGGGCGTGCAG
>CAYGCW010000385.1:0-2587 GCA_964348465.1 uncultured Acidimicrobiia bacterium
ACGGTCAGCAGCGCCCCGGCCACGAAGGCCGAGTCGAGCAAGTCGCGATCGCGCAGCTGGCCGGCCAGCCGCTCGGCGAGGACCAGCGTCGAGTAGATCCCCGCCACGATGGCGAGCGTCCAGACCCACAAGCGACGCTCGCGGGTGGATGCGAACCAGGCGGCCGGGCGGGCCGTCACTCGGGCCGGGGCGTCGGGACCATCGTCCGCATCGTGACACAGTGAAGGGCCTGTGCGCCCTCGGGGACATCCCCGATTCTGTCTCCGGGACCACGGGGCCGGGTTCGCGCAGCCGCCGAAGTCCCCAGCACCTCGCCGAGGCCGGCATCTCCGTGCCTGCCCGGTACCTCGACGGGTCGCTCCTCAGCGGGCTCTAGGCCCGGGCCGCTTCGGGCTCACCGGCCCAGCCACGTGAGCAGCAGCTCCGGGTCCAGCTCCGAGACGGCGGCATGGCCGGGCACCACCGGGGCACCCGGGCGCTGCACGACCACGACCCGCATCCCGGCCGCCGCTGCCGCGTCCGCGCCGGCGGCCGCGTCCTCGACCGCCAGGCAGGCGCCGGGATCCACACCGAGGCCGGCCGCCGCCGCCAGGTAGATGTCGGGGGCCGGCTTCCCGCGCGCCACGTCGTCGCCGGAGACCGTCGCCTCGAAGTAGCGGGCCATGCTCGTCACCTCCAGCGCCAGGTCGAGCCGCCAGCGCGGGCTCGAAGACGCCACCGCCAGCGGGATCGCCCGGAACGCCAGCGCCGCGGCGGCGTCGGCGGCGTCCGGGAACGGCCGCAGCTCGCTCCGGTAGCGCGCCTCTGTCGTCTCCCGCACCGCGGCGTCGAACTCCTCCCACGGCGGCAGATCCCGCTCCCGGGCCAGGATCTCGTAGCAGTCGGGGTCGGTGCGGCCCCGGCATTCCTCCCCGTCCTCCGCCGTCAGCCGCACCCCGCGCCGCGCCAGCTCTGTTCCCCAGATCTCACCCACCAGGCCCTCGCTGTCGACCAGCACGCCGTCGCAGTCGAAGACGACGGCGCTGCCGCTCACGACGCCAGCTCACCGAGCCGGAGCGCCGACTTGCGCAGCCCGCGCCTGCCGAGCGCCAGCGCCAGCGCCCAGGCCGGGGCGGGCACCGTCAGCCGCCGCATCAGCTCGAGACGGGTCCAGGCGTGGTCGCCTTCGACCATGGCTTCGACGCGGCAGCCGAACTCGGCGTCCTCGGCAAGGGGCAGTCCGGCCACCTCCAACCGGTAGCGGCGGCCCGCCTCCCAGCCGGTGACGAGGTAGTCGACCCGGTAGCGGACGGGGCCGAACCGGTGCACGGCCGCGAACGACGCCTCGTGCGTGATCAGCTCCGGCGGCGCCAGCATCTCGACTGCCGACGTCCACTCGGTCATCCGCGCCGGGTCGGCGACGATCACCCACATCCGGGCGGGATCCACCTCGGGGAGGTCGAGCGTCTCCTTGAGCGCCAGGGGTCGGGGCCAGCGCACCGCTAACCCTGGACCCGGGCCCGGATCAGCTCGGAGACCTTGCGCGGGTCTGCCTTGCCGCCGGTGGCGCGCATCACCTGGCCGACCAGGAACCCGATCGGCTTCTGGTCGCCTTCCCTGATCTTGGCGACCGCGTCCTCGTTGGCGGCCAGAACCGCATCGACCTCTGCCTCGAGGGCGTCCACGTCGGTGAGCTGGATCAGGTCCCTCGCCTCGGCGATCTCCCGCGGCCCTCCCTCGCCGTCGATGATGCCCGCCAGCACCTCCTTGGCGGCGGTCGCCGACAAGTCGCCGCTGCGAACCATGGCGTCCAGCTCCGCCAGATGCTCGCCGGTGAGCGGGGTGTCGGCCAGCTCGCTGTCGGTACGGCGCAGGTGGGCCACCGCCTCGCCGGCGAGCCAGTTGGCGGCGTTGCGGGCGTCGGCCCCGGCGGCGAGTGCCGCTTCGAACACGTCGGCCAGCCCTTCGCCCGCCACGAGCGTGGCGGCCGTCACCGGGTCGACCCCTGCCTCCTCCAGCCGCAGCCGGCGCGCCTGCGGCAGCTCGGGAAGGGCGGTCCGGACACGTTCCTGCCAGGAGGCGTCGACGTGCAGCGGCACGAGGTCCGGCTCCTGGAAGTAGCGGTAGTCGTCCGACTCCTCCTTGGAGCGCATGGCGTGGGTGCGGCCCTCCTCCTCGTTCCAGTGGCGGGTCTCCTGGACCACCTCGCCACCGCCCTCGAGGAGCGCCACCTGGCGGTCGATCTCGTAGCGAACCGCGCTCTCGAGCGACCGCATGGAGTTCATGTTCTTGACCTCGGTCCTCGTCCCGAACGCGGCGTCCCCCGCCCGGCGCACGGAGATGTTGGCGTCGAAGCGCATCGAGCCCTCCTCGAGCCGGGCGTCGGAGACACCCAGCGCCAGCACCAGCGCCTGCAGCTCCCGCCCGTAGGTCCTGGCCTCCTCGGGGCTGCGCAGGTCGGGCTCGCCGACGATCTCGACCAGCGGCACCCCGGACCGGTTGAAGTCGAGTAGGGAGGCGGACGCGGCGTGGATGCGGCCCCCGTCGCCGACGTGGAGGCTCTTGCCGGTGTCCTCCTCCTGGTGAACCCGCGTGATACCCACCCGGC
>CAYGCW010000386.1:0-2583 GCA_964348465.1 uncultured Acidimicrobiia bacterium
GTTGAGGAAGCCGTGGTGGGTGAACCCGGTGTCGGGGGCGTCGTGTCGGAACGGGCGGTGCAGGCCGGCCGTCGCCTTGAACGGCAGTCCCCGCTGCCGGCAGGCCTCAATGAACGCGGCCACCTCATCCGGGCTGGGGAAGAGGTCGGCGCGCAGGCCGCCGCAGCGGATCTTGGCACCGACCGGCAGGCGGGTCGCGGCGGCCGCGGCGGCGACCCCGTCGAGCGCCTCCTCCATCCCGGGGCCGGGCGCCACCTCGAGGTAGAAGGCCTGAGCGCCGAGTCGCCCGAGCCCTGTCACGAACGCCTCGGCGGCCGCCGCCGGGCTGTCGCCGGCGGGAATCGGGCCCTCGACGCTATCGACGTGGGCGGCCGGCCCCATCACCGTGAGGAAGTCGGCGGCGCGTCGCGCCGGCTCACCGGCCGGGTCCGCCGCCAGCATGCTCACCGGCCACGGGTGCTCGCCCTCCCCCATGCTTCCGACGAGCACGCCGGCCAGCTCCTCCAGCCGGCCCGCCGGGCAGATGAAGCGCCCCAGCAGCTCGGACGCGGTGGCGCGGGCCGCCCGGTACCCGGCGACCGCGCCCTCCATGTCGAGGGCGGCCGGCGGGAACAGGCCGGCGTAGTCGACGAGGTTGGCCAGTGCGGCCCGGCGGGCGTCGGCGAGAGCCGGGCGAACCGGCGGACGGGGCAGCGGCGTTGACATGCCTTCCAGAGGCTAGCAAAATAGCTTCGAGATAATCGAACACATCGTTCGATTATCGAACTACGCTGGAACGGGCATGGCAGAGATCAGCAAGACCCTCGACCAAGGGCTGGCGTTGCTCGACGAGGTCGCCGCCAACGGCCCCGGGTCCGTCGCGGATCTCGCCGAGCGCTGCGGCCTCAACCGCACGGTCGCTCACCGGCTGATCACCACGTTCGTCCAAAGGGGCTACCTGCGCCGGGATCACGAGGGTCACGTCGCGCTCGGACCCGCCCTGATGGCCCTCGGCGAGCGGGTCGAGGTCACCCTGCGCAGCGCGGCCCGCATCCCGCTGCGGGTGCTGGGGGGCAAACTCAAGGAGACTGCCGTCATCACCGTGGCGGAGGACGGTGAGGCGGTGGCGCTGGACCAGTTCGCCCACTTCGGCCGTCACCTGCTGCGGGTCGACTACCGGCCCGGGTTCCGGCACCCGCTGGACCGCGCCGCCCACGGCAAGGCGATCCTCGCCTTCCGCGACGACGACGGCCTCGGCCCGCGACTGGACGCCGAGGAGCGCGCCCGCATCCGGCGGCGCGGGTACGCCGAGTCGCACGACGAGCTCCAGCAGGGAGCGGCCGGGTTGGCTGCGCCCGTCTTCGGGCCCGACGGCCGCGTGGTCGCCAGCATCGGCGTCGTAGCCCCCGTCGACCGTATGCCGGAACGGCGCATGGCGGCGCGCGCCGTGCTCGAGGCGGCGGCCGCCACGTCCCGCAACCTCGGCTTCGAGATCCCCGGCAGGGAGGCCGGGGTCGCCCACCCGTAGATCACGTCACAGATAGGCTTCGACGCAAGGAGGTAGGCAGATGGTCGACAAGGAGACGATGGAGAGAGCCAAGGCCCATGCGGCCGGGGACGCCTTCCCGCTGATCGGGTTCTCACACCTGGAGTGGTGGGTCGGCAACGCCTACCAGACGGCGCAGTTCCTGCGGACGATGCTGGGGTTCCAGATCATCGGCTACCGGGGACCCGAGACCGGGGTGCGGGAGACCGCCTCCTACCTGCTCGCCTCCCAGGACATCCGGTTCGTGGTCACCGGGGCGATGGGTGCCGACCATCCGGTCGCCCACCACGTGCTGACGCACGGGCCGGGCGTCCACGATGTCGCGCTGAAGGTGCCGGACGCCGAGGCGGCGTTCGAGATGGCGCTGGAGCGGGGGGCCGAAGCCGCCTACAAGCCGACCGCCGTCGAGACCGAGCGGGGCCACAAGGTCATGGCCGGGATCAGGGCATACGGCGACACCATCCACTCGCTGGTGGAGGGCGATGGCGAGTTGCCCGACTTCGAACCGCGCCGGGACACGATCGCCAGGCCGGTCGGGCTGAAGTTCATCGACCACGTGGTGGCCAACGTCGATCTGGGCAAGATGGACGAGTGGGTCGAGTTCTACGAGAGGATCTTCGGCTTCACGCTGCTGCGCCACTTCGACGACGAAGACATCTCGACCGAGTACTCGGCGCTCATGTCCAAGGTGGTGTGGGACGGGTCCGGGATCATCAAGCTCCCGATCAACGAGCCGGCCGAGGGCCGCAAGCGCTCCCAGATCGAGGAGTACCTGATGTTCTACCGGGCGCCGGGCGTGCAGCACATCGCCATGGCGACCAACGACCTCCAGGAGACGGTGGAGGTCACCAACCGGCGCGGACTGGACACGCTGAAGGTCCCCAACCGCACCCCCGACCTCGACGCCGACCTGGGCCGGCTGGAGCGCCTCGGGATCCTGGCAGACGCCGACGAAGGCGGCCATCTGCTGCAGATCTTCACCCGGATGCTTCAGGACCGGCCCACGGTGTTCTTCGAGTTCATCGAGCGTCGCGGCGCCACCGGTTTCGGCCAGGGCA
>CAYGCW010000387.1:0-2583 GCA_964348465.1 uncultured Acidimicrobiia bacterium
GTACTCCTGCGCCTTGCGCTCCTCGAAGTCCCTGCCTTGCACGAAGTACGCCAGGGCGTGGAAGGCCAGCGCGAAGCCCCACACCGCGGTGATCCAGAATGACCACTGGAGCCCGGCGGCGCCGATGGCGATGTCGATGATCCAGAAGAAGGCGTTGATGATGACGAACGTGCCGGCGTGCCACACGAGCCCGGTCAGGTAGCTGGCCCGCTTGCGCGCCCGCGTCTCGGCCTTGATCTCGGTTCGCGTCACGGTTTCCTCCTCATCGGTGTCCACAGCTCAGTCTCCGCCCGCCGTGAGCCGGCGCCCAGGGTCGATGGTCCCGGCCGTTCGTCCCGTTCTGTTCGCCGGTCGGTCCTGGCGCCAACGCACCCGCCGGCCCGCCGATGCGGCACACTGGTGGTGACGTGACGCACATCGGCACGCGGCCTCCGACCCGGCCCCTGGCGACGGCGTTGACGCTCGCCGGCGTGGCCGGCGCGGCGGCGGCCGTGCTCGTCCTCGAGGTGGTGCTGACGAGGGTCTTCGCGGTCGCCCAGTTCTATCACTTCGCGTTCCTGACGGTGAGCCTGGCGTTGCTGGGGTTCGGCGCCAGCGGCTCGGCCCTGGCGGCGTTCCCCGGCCTCGGCCGGGGTGGGCCGCGCCGATGGGCGCTGCTGGCAGGCGCCCAGGCGGTGGCCACGATCGGGGCCTACCTCGCCACCAACCACATACCCTTCGACTCGTTCTCGATCGCGTGGGACCGGCGTCAGATCCTCTACCTGGCCGCGTATTACCTGGCGCTGGCGGTGCCGTTCTTCTTCGGCGGCGCGGTGATCGGCACCCTGCTGTCGGGGTGGGACCAGCCCCGGCCCCTACCCTCGCGCTGGGTGTACGCCGCCAGCCTCGCCGGCTCCGGCGGCGGTGCACTGGTCGCGCTGTTTGCGGTAAGGCCGCTGGGAGGACCGGGGGTCGTCGCCCTGGCCGCGGCACTGGCCGCCGCCGCAGCGCTCGCCTTCGAAGCTGCCGGGTCCACCCGGGCCGGCGTGAGAATGGGCGCCTGGACGGTGCTGGCCGCGACGCTGGCGGTTCTGGCGATGTGGTCGCCGGGGGCGCTCGACATCCGGCTCTCCGAGTACAAGGGCCTGTCGGCCGCGCTGCGGCTCCCCGACGCCGAGCTGGTCTCGACGGAGTGGAGCTCCGCGGCCCGGGTGGACCACGTCCGCAGCGGCAGCATCCGGTCGCTGCCCGGCTTGAGCTTCACGTATCCGGGGGCGCCCCCCGCCTCCGACGGGGTGACGTTCGACGGCGACGACCTCAGCCCGGTGCCGCGGGTCGCCGCCGCCGATGCCGACTTCGTCCCCTACCTCCTCGGCGCCCTTCCGTTCGCGCTGCGACCCGGCGGGGAGGTGGCGGTGCTGGAACCGAAGGGAGGTCTCGACGTGCTCGCCGCGCTCGCCGCGGGCGCGGGCGCCGTCACCGCGGTCGAGCCGAGCGGAGCGGCGGTGGCGGCCGCCGCCGCGGCCCGGCCCGACCCGTACGCAGATGCGCGGGTCACCGTCGTCGCCGAGGAGCCGCGAGCGTTCGCGGAACGCACCGGCAGGCAGTTCGACGTGGTCGACCTGGCGCTCACGGCGCCGTACCGGCCGGTGACGTCCGGGGCGTACAGCCTGGCGGAGGAGTACGACCTCACCGTCGAGGCGTTCCGCCGTTACCTCGGGCTGCTCCGACCCGGCGGCATGGTGGCTGCGATGCGCTGGGCGCAGACGCCTCCCAGCGAGGAGGTCCGGCTGCTCGCCCTGGCGGCGGAAGCCCTCCGCGCCGAGGGCGCCGATCCCGCCGCCTCGCTGGCGGCGCTGCGCGGCTACGCCACGGTGCTGGTGCTGGCCGTGCCCGACGGGTTGGCCACCGCAGACCTGGCCGCGATCCGCGCATTCGCCGAGCAGCGGCGCTTCGACCTGGTGGCGCTGCCGGGAATGCGACCGGGGGAGTCGAATCGCTTCAACGTGCTCCCGGACGACGCGTACGCCCGCCTGGCGGCGGCAGTCCTCGCCGGCGACCCGGATGTGTATGCCGACGCCGAGTTCGACATCAAGCCGCCCACCGACGACCGTCCCTTCTTCGGGCACTACTTCCGGTGGGGTCAGGCCGGTGAGGTTCTGGAGGGCCTGGGGCGGAGCTGGCAGCCGTTCGGCGGCGCCGGCTACTTCGTGCTGGTGGCCCTGCTGGCCTTGTCGGCGGCCGGCGCCCTGGCATTGATCGTGGCTCCGCTCCTTCTCAGGCGACGCGGTGCCTTCGGACCCACCGGGCCAGGGCTGCGCTGGTGGACGTTCGGCTACTTCGGGTTCCTCGGCATCGGCTTCTTGTTCGTGGAGATCCCGATCGTGCAGCGCTACATCCTCCTCACCGGCCGCCCGACGACGGCGCTGGCGGTGGTGCTGTTCGCGCTGCTGGCGGCCTGCGGGGCCGGCAGCCTGGCGTCGGCGCGGATGCCGTGGCGGAGTAAGAAGGTCGCATTGATCGTAGCGACCGTGTCTATGTGGAAAGTCGGCCGGGCGTTGCCGACGATGTAGTCGTCCGCTTCGGCGATCTGGTAGTTCTGAA
>CAYGCW010000388.1:0-2579 GCA_964348465.1 uncultured Acidimicrobiia bacterium
GCCGACTCCCGCGTCCTACACCTCGACCACGATCGGGAACAGCACCGGGCGAAGCTGGGACTCGCGGCGCAGCACCCGGTTGGCGGCCTGGCGCACGTGGCGGCGGAGCGTGTCGATGTCGATCGGATGGCCCTCGATGCCGGCGATCTCGCTCACGATCTCCGCGGCCGCCCACTTGAGGATCTCGTCGGGGTCGTCGAGGAAGCCGTGGCTGTCGAGGTCGGGCCCGATCACGATCTCGCCGGTGCTCGAGTCGATCCCGACCGTGACGATCACGACCCCGTCGTCGGCCAGATGCCGGCGGTCTCGTAGCACCCCGCGTGCCTCGCCGATGGCGGCGCCGTCGAGGTACACATATCCGGCCGCAACCGCGCCCCGCTCCACCCGCGCCACACCACCTTCCAGGACGACGGCGTCGCCGTCCTCGCACACGAACACCTCCGGCACCTGCATCTCCTCGGCGAGCCGGGCGTGGGCATGCAAGTGGCGGTACTCGCCGTGCACGGGCACGAAGGCCTGGGGCCGCACGACGTTGAGGAACGTGCGCAGCTCGTCCTGTGCGCCGTGGCCGGAGACGTGGACGTGGGCGTTGTTGCCGTGGAACACCCGCACTCCTCTGCGGATCAGCCCGTTGATGACCCGCGACACTCGCGTCTCGTTGCCGGGGATGGGCTTGGCGGAGATGAGGACGGTGTCGTCGGGCTCCAGCTTCAGCAGATTGTGCTCGCCGGCTGCCATCAGCGACACCGCTGCGAACGGCTCGCCCTGGCTGCCGGTGCAGATCACCGCGGTCTCGTGGGGCGCCATGGCCAGCAGCTCCTCGATGGGCAGTACCCGGTCGGCCGGCAGGTGCAGAAGCCCGAGCTTCTCGGCGACCTCGGTGTTGCGCACCATCGAGCGCCCGAGGAACGAGATGTACCGTCCGGCGTCGACGCACGCGGTGGCGATTTGCTGCACCCGGTGCAGGTGGCTCGCGAAGCAGGCGGCGATGACCCGGCCCCGCGACTCGACGACGATCTCGTAGAGGGGCTGGCGCAGCGACGACTCCGAGGGCACGAAGCCGGGATGCTCGGCGTTGGTGCTGTCCGACAGCAGCAGCCGCACCCCCCGCCGGCCGAGGTCGGCGAACGCCGGGAGGTCGGTCGGCAGCCCGTCAATCGGGGTCGGGTCGAGCTTGAAGTCGCCGGAGTGGAGCACGATCCCCTCAGGCGTGTCGAACGCGACCCCGGCGCCCTGGGGAACGCTGTGCGACACCCCCACGAGCAGGAACCGGAACGGTCCGTGGTCGACCCACTCCCCGGACGGCACCGGGCGCAGGTTGGGTTCGACGCCGTTCTCTTCGATGCGGCTCCGGGGCAGCTCCACCGACAGCGGGGTGCCGTAGACGGGCACGTTCACCTCCTGGAGGAAGTAGCCCAGCGCCCCGACGTGGTCCTCGTGCCCATGGGTGAGGACGACACACTCCACGTCTTCGGCGCGGTCGAGGATCCACGAGAAGTCCGGGAAGACCAGGTCGACGCCGAGCATGTCCTCCTCGGGGAACATCAGGCCGCAGTCGATCAACGCGATCCGCCCGTCGATCTCCAGGGCCGCGCAGTTCCGCCCGACCTCGCCGAGGCCCCCCAGGAACGTGACGCGGACGCTCACGCCTGCTGGGCGCGCGCCAGAGCGTCCTTCACCGATTGCAGGGTCTCCGCCGAGGCCGGCACCAACGGAAGGCGGGGCTCCCCGACCGGCTCCCACACGGCGCCGAGTGCGGCCTTGACCGGCATCGGGTTGGGCTCGAGGAACAGCGCCGCGAACAGCGGCAGCAGCTCCTGGTGGACCTTCGTTGCGGTGCCGAGGTCGCCGCGGCGGGCGGATTCGACCATGCGCTTCACCTGCGGCCCTGCCAGGTGCGACGCCACCGACACCACGCCGACGCCGCCGGCGGCGATGATCGGCAAGGTGTGGTCGTCGCTCCCCGAGTACACCGCCAGCCGGTCGCCGCACGACTCCAACGCCCGGGCGGTGAAGCCCAACGATTCGACGGCGTCCTTGACGGCGACGATCCGGGGATGCTCGGACAGGCGCGCCAGCGTCGGCACCTCGATCAGGCGGGACGTCCGGCCGGGGATGTTGTACAGGAGCACGGGCAGGTCGCTGGCGTCGGCGATCGCGGTGAAATGCCGGTACAGGCCCTCCTGGGGCGGCTTGGAGTAGTAGGGCGTGACGGCCATCACCGCGTCGCAGCCCACCTCGGCGGCCGCCTCGGTGAGCTCGACCGACTCACGGGTGTCGTAGGTGCCGGTGCCGGCCACCACCTGGCAGCGCTTGCCCGCTACGGCCTCGACCACCGTGCGAAACAGACCGACCTTCTCCTCGTTGCTGAGCGTGGGCGACTCGCCCGTGGTGCCGGCAACGACCAGCCCGTCGGAGCCGTGGTCGGCGAGGAAGCGAGCCAGCTTCCACGCCTGCCCGTAGTCGACCTCGCCGTCGGGCGTGAACGGCGTGATCATGGCCGTGAGGACTTCGCCGAACGGAGCCATCGCAGAACCTCCTTCGTGCTTCCGACGGTAGCAGTCGGCGGCTCCGACCTT
>CAYGCW010000389.1:0-2523 GCA_964348465.1 uncultured Acidimicrobiia bacterium
TCGTAGATCGCCATCGCCACGATCGCCGCCGCCACCTGCGTGCCGTTGACGAGGAACATCACCCCGCCCCACTCCATGAACTCCTGGAGGGTCGAGATGTCCGACGTGACCCGCGACACCAGCGCCCCGCGCCGCTCGGACTGCACGTGGAGCACCGACCGGCGCATCAGGTGGCCGAACACGCTCACCCGCAGATCGGATAGTCCCGTCGACGCCTGGCGAACGAGCCGCACCAGGCCGGCCCGCGCCATTGCCGCTCCCCCGGCGACGACGACGAACCCGAACGCCACCGCCCCCAGCACCCCGGTGACGTCCACGGCGCCACCCGAGGTGACGAAGCGGTCGACGGTCTGCTGAACGACGACCGGGATGAGCACCTGGGTGGCGGTGCCTCCCATGTTGAGGAGCAGCGCCACCCACAGGCGGTGGGCGATGACCGGCGCCTCCACGACCGCCCGGCGGATCGCTGCCGGCGTGGACAGCTCGCGGGCGGTCACGATCGGCCTCCGGCCCGGGCGGCGGCGTCTTCCTCATATGCCTGCACGAGATGGGCGTAGTGCGGGTGACGAGCCATCAGGTCCTGGTGCGGGCCCTGGTCGACGATCCGGCCGCTCTCCACGTAGATGACCTCATCGGCGAGCCGGATCGACGAGGGCCGGTACGCGACGATCACGATCGTGGCCGGCAGGTCGGCGTCGCGCAGCCCTCGCAGAATCTCCGTCTCCACCGACGGGTCGACCGCCGACGTGGCGTCGTCGAGGACGAGGAGCCGCGGCCGCCGCACCAGGGCCCTGGCGAGCGCCACCCGCTGCCGCTGGCCGCCCGAGAGGGTGGCGCCCCGCTCCCCGATCCGCGTCTCGTATCCGTCCGGCAGTTCGACGATGAAGTCATGGGCGCCGGCCAGGCGAGCCGCCCGCTCGATGGCCTCGTCGGGTATCTCGAGGCCCATCGTGATGTTGCCCCGCACGGTGTCGTCGAACAGGAAGGCCGCCTGGGCCACGTACGCGATCTCGCGGGACAGCTCGAACCGGGCGAAGCTGCGCAGATCGCGACCGTCCAGCGCGATACGGCCGGTGCGCGGATCCCACAGCCGTGCCAGCAGGAGCGTCAGCGTCGTCTTGCCGGAGCCGGTGGCTCCCACGACGGCGACCGTCCGGCCGGCGGCGATGTCGACGTCCACGTCCGACAGGACCACGTCGCCCTCATAGCCAAAGGTGACGTGCTCGGACTCGAGCGGAGCGGCCCCGCCGTCAGGGACGGCCGCCACGTCGCCGTACTCGACGACCTCGTCGGCCGCCAGCACGTTGGTGACGCGCTCCCATGCCGGGATCCCGGCCGCCATGTCGAAGAGGACGAAGGCGATGAGCTGGATCGGAAACGACAGCAGCGACAGCAGATAGAGGGCGGTCACCACGTCTCCGGCACTCAGGGCTCCGGCGTCCACCCGGACGGCACCCACGGCGAGCACCACCAGCCCGATTGCGGGGATGAGCGACACGATCAACACGCGGTAGGTCTCCCATGCCGCGCCCAGCCGGATGAAGCGGTCCCGCAACGCAGCGGACTCGTGCTCGAAGCGCACCGTCTCGCGACGCTCCCGGCCGAGGGCCTTCACGGTGAGCGCCCCGTCGAAGCTCTCGTGGGCGACCGCGCTGAGCCGGCCCATCTGCGTTTGGATGCCCTCCCACTGCGGATAGAGCGAAACCGCGGCCCTGGTCTCGATGGCGACGACCACGCCCATCCCGACCAGCGCCACCAGCCCGAGCCAGACGTCGAGCAGGGCCAGCAATACCACCGTCCCGACGATCAGGAGCGACACGCCGGTGGCGTACGGCAGCGGCGACAGCACCTCGGTGCCCTGGCGGGCATCGTTGTCGGCCACCGACAGCAGGTCCCCGATCGACTGCCGGCCGAACCAGGAAAGCTCCAGCTCCAGCTCGTGGCCGAGCAGCCGTTCGCGCAGATCCTGCTGGGTCTTGAACACGAGCCAGCCGGCCGCGGTGCGCCGCAGCACGATCCCGCCGGCCTTCCAGACCGACACCGCCATGATCGCCGCGACGACCGGCAGCACCTTGCCGCCGACCGGCTCCGCATCCCTGAGTACGGGGATGATCGCCGTGTCCGTCACCCATCCGACCACCGCTGCGGCCGCCAGGATCGCGCCCGCGAACAGCGCCGCGCCCGTGACCGCGAGCGCGAACGACGCCGGGTGCGCGGCGACGAGCCGGGCCACGATCCGCAGTCCGCGGCCCAACACGGCGCGCGCCGTGAGCGGGGGGGAATCGGAATGCACCCCTCCAGACTAGGGAGCGTCCGGCACCGCGGAGCGACCCGGCGATCTCGCACCGGCCCAGCGGCGGCACCGGCGCTATCGTCGCCGGGTCTCCATGGCTTCCGCTCCCGACTCCGTGCCCAGGGCGGTCGCCGCGCGCCGACGCGGCGGCACCGGGACCCGCGCCATGGTCGGCGGGGCTGCGATCAGTGCCGGCGGGGCGATCGCCTTCCAGCTCATCGGCACCCGGG
>CAYGCW010000390.1:0-2506 GCA_964348465.1 uncultured Acidimicrobiia bacterium
AGCACCCCCTCGCTGTCCTGGAAGATGCCCCGCACCCGATTGGCGCTCAGGCTGGAGGGATCGCTCGGGTCGTGGCGGAAGTGCGTGAAGAGCTCAGTCGCGGGGTCGAAGCGATTCAGGCCGCCCTCGTAGGTTCCGACCCAGAGCCAGCCGTTGGCGTCCTCGAAGAGGCTGCGCACCCGGTCGTCGCTGAGGCTCGCGGGATCGGCCGGATCGTGACGGAGGCAGACGAAAGCGGTTGCCACCGGTTCGAGCCGGCAGAGGCCGCCGCCGTCGGTGCCCACCCAGAGGCTGCCCTCCCGGTCCTGCAACAGGCTGCTGACGCGGTCGTGGCTCAGGCTGGCGGGGTCGGCGGGGTCGTGGAGGAACCGCGTGACGCCGCCCGAGGCGCGGTCGAGCCGGTTGAGGCCGCCGCCGTCGGTGCCCACCCACAGGGCGCCCGCGGCGTCCTCGTGGAGGGCCCGCACCCGGTGATGGCTGAGCGCGGACGGGTCCGCCGGGTCGCTCTCGAAACGCACGAACGCCTGCCGGTCGGCGTCGAAGCGATTCAGCCCGCCGCCATCCGTCCCGACCCACAAAACGCCGCCGCTGTCCACCAGGATGGCGCGCACCGAGTCGCTCGACAGCGAGCCCGGGTCGTTGACGTCGTGGGTGTAGACAGTGAACTCGACGCCGTCGAAACGATTCAGCCCCTCCTGGGTGGCGAACCACATGAAGCCGTGAGGGTCCTGGGCGATGGCCAGGACCGTCGCCTGCGACAAGCCGTCCTCCTGGGTGATGCGATGGAACGGGATGTTGCGCTCCTCGACCGCCGCAAGGCGCGCCGCCGAGCCCGGCAGCAGCAGGGCAGCCAGCAGCCAGGCCCCGAGCCGAGGCCACGGCGAGCGCGGTCGGGGCCGCGGCTTCGAGGATCTCGGGCGGGGACGACGGCTCGACGGCCTCACGGCGGGGGGTGCGTCGCTCTGCCTATTCCTGCTCGACCCACGCGTTGACCGACATGGTCTCGCTCAGCGTGTCGGTCCACATAAAGGCGTCGGTCCACATGAAGGCGTCCGTCCACATGAACGCATCGGTCCACATGAAGGCGTCGGTCCACATGAACGCATCGGTCCACATGAACGCATCCGTCCACATGAAGGCGTTAGCGCCGGCGAAGCTGCCGTCCCAGTCGTAGCCGGAAAGACCCTCGAGGTAGAAGGAGCCATCCTCGGCCTGCCGCGCCCGCCCGGCGAAGTGCTGCGCTCCCGACAGGTCGCTCTCGACGTCCAGACCCTGGTTCGCGCAACCGCTGGCGGTCGAGGCCAGGGCCGCGGCGGCATCCACCATCCCGGCGCCCTGCTGGAACACGCTGTAGGCGAGGGTGCCGTCGGCGGCGACCGCCGGGCGGGCCGTGGAGAGCAGCCGGCACTTGACCTCGTCCGGCGTCAGCCAGGGCTCGGCCTGGAGCATCAGGGCCACCGCGCCGCTCACCACGCCGGCCGCCTGAGAGGTCCCGGACATGACGAAGTACTCGTAGCCGTCGTGGAACTCCGGATGCGCCTTGGGTAGCACATCGGTCCTGTTCATGATGCCGATCAGGTGGCCGCCTGGCGCCACGATCTCCGGTTTGACGAAAGCCTCGATCGTCGGCCCGACGGCCGAGAAACTGGTCAGGAAGTCGTCGGCCGGATCGTCGGGCGTGTAGTTGTCGGACATCGCGCCCACGGTGATCACGTAGGGCACGTTGCCGGGCACGCCGACGGTCATCGCGCCGGGTCCACCATTGCCGGCCGAGGCCACGACCACCAGGCCGGAGCGCCAGGCCTCCATCACCGCCTGGTTCAGGGGATCCTCCCAGTAATGGGAGCGAGGCGGGGCGCTGAACGACAGATTCAGCACTCGGATGCCGTAGGCGTCCTTGTGGTCGACGACGAACTGGATGCCACGGATGACGTCGGCATAGGTCGCCACGCCGTCCTGATCAAAAGCCTTGACCGAGACCAGGTCGGCGTAGGGCGCCACGCCGTTGAAGCTGCCGCTCGGCTGTCCGTCCTCGCCCTTGGTGGGCCGGCTGCTCAGGATCACGCTCCAGACGTGAGAGCCGTGGCCGTTTCTGTCCTGGGCGTCGGTGCCGTAGAGCACGTCGCTGATGGCGTCGTAGTGGGCCAGGATGCGCTCGGCTCCGTCCGGGTTCCGATCGAGACCCGGGGCCGCCTTCCACAGACCGGTGTCGACGGTGGCCACGGTCACGCCGAGACCATCGATCCCCTGACGATGCAGCCCGGCGGCCCGCACCTGGGTCGGGAAGTAGGTGTCCCGGACCAGGGTGTTGTTGCCGCCGTTCGCCCACTCCGGATTGAACTGGGCACAGAGACCCTCGGCGAACTCGACCAGGAACGAGTACTTGTGCGAGGTCGGATCGGCATCGGTCTGGAACTCGAAGAGCAGCTCCCGGGTCGCGCCCTTGGGAAGCTCCCTCGACTTGGGCGATCCCAGGTCGGCCTCGCCGATCGTGGTGAAGGGGGCG
>CAYGCW010000391.1:0-2503 GCA_964348465.1 uncultured Acidimicrobiia bacterium
GGGCGCCTCCACTCGACGTCCCGGTCAACCCCTTTCGGTCGACGCTGCGCGACTAACGGGCAGCCAGGTCGGTGCGGAACGCCGCCGGCCGGTCCGCACCGTGATCCGGGTCGGCCATCGGGCGCCGGCCACCGCGCAGCAAGACGTAGACCAGCGCCGTCACCACGACGGCGGCCAGGCCGAGACCCAGCGCGGCCACGTTGCCCGTGACGGCGGCGAGCGCTCGCTGGGAGAGGCCCTCCACCAGGCGGAAAGCACCGCGCTCCCCGAGCGAGCTCGCCCCGGCGGCGAGGTTGGTGGCCCAGAACCACACGATGTAACCGCCTGCCAGCACGAGAATCGCGCCCGCAACGCGATTCACGTATCGGGCCGAGGCGCGCAGCCGGCGGACGAGGCCTTGCTTGCCCACGGCCACCGCCAGCGTGACGACCATCAGCACCAGCGACATGCCGAGGCCGTAGGCCAGGAAGGTCGCCACACCGGACGCGAAGTCCGCGGCGGTGAGTTGCGCAGCCACCACCGTGAGAAATACCGGCAGCGTGCACGAGAGTGAGGCGACGGCGTACGAGACGCCGAACCCGAACACCGGGCGGAGCCCGCGACCACGGCCGGCCCTTCCCGCCTTCGGCAGCGCGACGACCGGCTCGAAGCCGAGCAGCATCGCCGCTCCGAGCACTCCCACCCCGATGCCGACGATCAGGGCCAGCCAGGGGATCCAGTCGATGACGCTGCGAAACCCTGCCGAGATGGCGACTCCGGCCAGGCCGAACACCGCCAGGAAGGCCGTGGACATGACGGCGCCGACCAGGAGGGCTCTGGCCACGGCGGAGCCGCGCTCCTCGTCGACGTCGCTGCCGGCGTAATACGACAGGTACGCGGGAAGCATCGCGAACCCGCACGGGTTCACGGTGGCCACGAGGCCGGCTCCGAAGGCGATGGCGAGCGGCGCCTCGATCATCGGCAGCTCAGGTGACCCCGAACAGCTCGGCGATCCGCGCGACGAGCTGGCCCTCGGTGAGCGGTCCGTTGTGGCGCTCGAGAATGGAGCCGTCGGACGAGATGAAGACCGTGAACGGCATGCCGAGCCCTCCGAGGTCCCGGTAGAGATCGCCGTGGGGATCTTCGGCGAGGTCGAAAAGCACGCCGGTCTGCTCGACGAGCCGCTCTGCGGCGGCGCGGTCGTCCTGAATGTTCATTCCCAAGAAGGCGACCGCTTCGCCCAGCTTCTCCTGGGCCGGTCGAAACGCCGCCGACATCTCGGCCACGCACGAGGGGCACCAGGATGCCCAGAAGTTGAGCACCAGCGGGCGGCCCCGGTAGTCGGCGAGGGTCGCCGGGGCGCCGTCGAACGACGAGAACGCCGTCGCGGGCGCCGGCGGTCCGGCGGGTCCTGCCGCCGGCTCGGGCGCAGGAGCGTTCGAGCCGCCGAGCAGGACGACTCCTGCGGCCACCGCGAAGATCGCCACCACCAGGGCGGCGGCCACCTTGTTGCGGAGCGGCGGGGTGGACGTGCGGTGTGCGGTCATCAGTGTGTGGGAAACGTGCCGGCGGGCCGTCCCGACGCGCCGACTGTCGGTAGTCCGACAGTTCTCCTCGGATGCCGGCGAGCTGCTGCTCGAGGGTGGCTGCGCTCATCGGACGGGATCGGGCGCATTCCCGTCAGCCGACGGCGCAGCGATACACTCGCCGCGAGACACCGCCCGAAAGGACCCACCCGATGACCGACGCATCCGACGAGCCGGCCGAGCCCGAGGTCGTCGAAGAGGAGGACCCCGTCGGGCTCGTGCTCGACGGCTCCAAGCTCATGCGCATCGGCTCGATGACGAGGGCGATGCTGAACGAAGCCCGCCAGGCGCCGATCGACGAGGCCGGGCGCAAGCTTCTCCAGCAGATTCATACCCGATCGATGGCGGAGCTCGAGGGGGTGCTTCCCGACGAGCTGCGCGAGGAGCTGCTGGAGATCTTCGTGCCTCTCCAGCCCGGCGAAGTACCGAGCGAATCGGAGATCCGCATCGCCCAGGCCCAGCTCGTCGGCTGGCTCGAGGGCCTCTTCAACGGCATCCAGGCGGCGCTGTTCACCCAGCAGATGGCCGCCCGCACCCAGCTCGAGCAGATGCGCAAGCGCCCTGCCCTGGAGTCGCGCGACCGTGACGAGGACCGCTACGGGGGCGTGTATCTCTGAGCGCACGGCGCTGCTGCGGGGGGTGCCGGACTCGTTCCCGGAATGCGTGGTGGCGGGGCCGCGGCCCGCTCTCGACGTGGCGGTAGCCCGCGAGCAGCACGCCGGCTATCGCAGGGCGCTGGAGGACGCCGGGTGGCGGACCATCCAGGTAGCAGGCGACGAGGCCCATCCCGACTCGCCTTTCGTCGAGGACACGGCCGTCGTCATCGGCGGGACGGCCGTGGTCACGAGGCCCGGGGCGCCGAGCCGGCGCGGGGAGGTTGGCCCCATCGCCGCAGTGCTCGGGACCTACTTCGACGTCCGCGGGGTGGACCCGCCCGC
>CAYGCW010000392.1:0-2467 GCA_964348465.1 uncultured Acidimicrobiia bacterium
GCGTCTGGAAGCCCTGGCTGACCGTCATGCCGTCGGAGGGGAGGAGCGTGGCCTGCTTGGTCCAGGTGGTGCCGGTCCGTGTGAACACGTAGGCGGCGCCGCCGTTGGTCGTCAAGGCCGGGTCACCCGGGGCGCCGACGACGGCCGTGCCCCCGGAGAGGGCAACGCTGGCGCCGAAGAAAGAGGTCGAGGTGGTGTCCGGCGTCAGCTTGGCCTGGTGCGACCACGTCGTGCCGGAGCGCACGAAGACGTGCGCCGAACCGGCGGCGCCGTCGTCGTTGCGGGCGCCGATCAGTGCGGTGTCGCCGTCGATGGCGGCGCTGAAGCCGACCCAGTCGCCGTCCTCCCGGTCGGGCATCGGCAGCTCCGCCTGCTCGACCCAGCCTCCGGCGCCGTTGACGAAAACATAGGCAGCGCCGCCCCAGTTGCTCGCCCCGTGGCCCCCCACGACCGCGGTGTTGCCGGAGAGCCCTACCCCGGTACCGAAGTTCTCGCCGCCGACCGACCCCGTCGGCACGAGCTTGGCGCCGGGCGGCGCGGCCGCGTTGCCTGCGAGGGAGCTGAGGATCGACGCCGCGACCGTTCCGGCGACGAAGAGGGTTCTGCGCACGGCGCCTCCGGGCGTTGTCGATCACGAGGAACCTAGCGGGGCGGTCCCGTGCTTATTGCCCGACGGCTGCCGTGGAACGGTTTCGGTCGCGACGCCCAACGTGGTGGGCCGATCGAGCCGTCTCCTCCGGGCTCCCGCTCAGCCGGAGTCGACCAGGCGCTCCACCCAGTCCGGCTCGCCGGAGCCGGCCTGGAAATCGAGGCCGGCCAGGATGTCGGCAGCGGCGAAGCCGGGGCGGCGCCCCAGGAACTCGACCTCGTAGCGGAGGTCGATTCCGAGCCCAGCCGCAACCGTCTCTCGGAGATGCTCGGCGAGCGCCCACACCTGCGGCCCGGTGGCGGCGCCGAGGTTGCAGATCGCCAGGACGTGGCGCTCCCCGAGCGCGACCGGGCCCCAGCGGTCGCCGTTGTGGAAGCCGGCCGCCAGCAGCGCGAGGCCTGCCGGAAGGTGGGCTTCCTCACCGGCGGGCGGGAGCCACTCCTCGATCCGGCGGGCGAGCCGGCTCTGGGGCAGACGAGCCGCGATACGTCTGGCGAGCGAGGCAGGCACGACTGTCTTCGTGAACGTGCTGCCGTTGCAGGGCACCCAGTGGCCACCGCCGACGACGAAACCCTTCAGGTCGCGGACTTCGAGCACCGACGCCCGCCGCGATTCGGGGTCGTCGGGATCGCGGCCCCGTTCCTCGTGCCAGCGGGTGACATCCCCGTACCTCATCTGCGCGGGGCGGCGGGAAAGGCGCAGTTCCACGCCAACGACGTCGAACGCCGGCTCGGGCGCCCATTTGAGGGCGCTGGTGCGATAGTCGAACTGCATGGCCGCCGCATCCCGCGTGTGCCGTTCGCCGGTCGCTCGGTCGACGACCTCGACCGCGGCCACGGTCGACGCGATCTCCTGGCCGTAGGCGCCCACGTTCTGGACCAGGCCGGCGCCCACGGTGCCGGGGATGCCCGAAAGCATCTCGATCCCGAACAGCCCCCGGCCGGCGGTGGCGGCCACCAGGCCGTCGAGCGAGCAGCTCCCTTCGACGTGGACGACGGCACCGTCGGCGGTCTCCTCGATGTCGGCGATGCCGCCGCCGCGATAGACGATCAGCGGCGCGTGGACCTCCTCGAACAGCACGGTGTTGGACAGCTCTCCGACCACCCGCGCCCGGCGCCGCTCGTCCGGAGGCAGCGTTGCCAGCGCCTCCCCCAACACGTCGGCCGACGACGTGACGACGGCGCGGGCCGCCACCGATGGCACGCCCAGGGTGTTGACCGGGCCGAGGTCGGTGGCGACGAACACCCGGCGAGATTAGAGCGACGGCAGAGGCAGCGGCCGGCTTCGGGACCTGCGGCGCCCCGCCGGGGAGGTGGCAGCGCTACCGTGGAGGCGCGTGACCGGCTACGACGTCCTGGTGATCGGGAGCGGGTTCGGGGGGAGCGTTTCCGCGCTGCGGCTCACCGAGAAGGGTTATCGCGTGGGGGTGCTGGAGGCCGGCCGCCGCTTCGAGGCGGATGACTTCGCCGCCAGTTCGTGGGACCTCAAGCGGTTCGTGTGGTTTCCGCGACTCGGGCTGCGCGGCATCCAGCGCCTCACGTTGCTGAAGAACGTGCTGGCGCTGTCCGGGGCCGGCGTCGGCGGCGGCTCCCTGGTGTACGCCAACGTGTTGCTGGAACCGCACGAGGGCTTCTTCGTCGATCCCCAATGGCGAGACCTGGCGGACTGGCGCGCCGAGCTGGCGCCGTACTACGCGAGAGCCCGCCGCATGCTGGGCGTCGCCCCGGTACCCCACTCGACACCGGCCGACGACGTGCTGCGAGCGGTCGCCTCCGAGTTGGAGGCTGCGGCGACGTTCCAGCCCACCCCGGTAGCCGT
>CAYGCW010000393.1:0-2462 GCA_964348465.1 uncultured Acidimicrobiia bacterium
GACGACTGACACCAGAGATGAGCGGGGCGGGTCGGTTCGCCGGCCTGCCCTCCTCTGGCGCGTCGAGGTGCACCCCCCGTTGGCAGCGCGGTAGCGTGACGGCAGGATGGACGCCGCGTGATCCGCCGCTGCTTCTGGCTGGCCGCGGCCGCCGCCGGCTTGGTCGGCCTCACCGTCGGCGCCGTTGCCGCCCGCCGCCGGACAGTGGGTGCCGCCGACGAGCGCGCCTTCCGCGCCGTGAACGGCCTGCCCGACGCGCTCCACTCGTCGCTGTGGGTGGTGATGCAGGCGGGGAGCCTGCCCGCCGTCTTCGTTGCGGCCCTGGCGGCAGCGGCACGCCGCGAGCCCGCTACCGCGGCCGCCCTCGCCGCCGCCGGCGGCACCGCGTACGTCACCTGCAAGGCGGTCAAGCCGCACGTCGGCCGGGGCCGGCCGGCTGCCCACCTGTGCGGCGTCTGCGTCCGCGGCCGGCCGCAGCGGGGACTGGGCTACCCATCGGGCCACACCGGAGTCGCCGTCGCGCTCGCCGTTGCCGGCGGGCACGCGGCCGGTGCCCCTGCCGCCGCCTCCCGGGCGGTCGGCGCCGGCGCCGTCGGGCTGGCCCGGGTCTACGTGGGGGCCCACCTGCCGCTCGACGTTGCGGGCGGGGCCGGCGTTGGCCTGGCCGCCGGTGCCGTCGCCCGCGCCGCGCTCGAGCGTCGCATGTGAGGGTGCCCGCCGGATGCGTGGGCCCGGACCGGGCGCGCAGGCGGAAGCCTCGTCCGGGCTTCGGCTCTCGGGCGCCGGACGGGTCGTTGGACCCTGTCCGCGGCGGGTGCCGGTGCTGGATGCTGAGAGAAGATGGCCCGTTTCGTTGCACTCGTCGCTCTAGCCGTCGTCCTGTCTGCTTGCGGCGACGGCCGCGACGAGATGGTGCTGATCCCTGGGGGGCGTGCCGTCATGGGAAGCGAGTCGGGCCGGCCCGACGAGCAGCCGGTCCGCGACGTCTCCCTGGACCCCTTCTGGATCGACCGCTACGAGGTCACCAACGAGCAGTACGCCGCCTTCGTCGCTGCTGTGGCCGGCCGGCCGCCCGTGTACTGGTCCGACGGGGCAGTGCCGCTAGGCGCAGCGCGGCTGCCGGTCGTCGGGGTCTCCTGGCCCGAGGCGCAGGCCTACTGCGCCTGGGTCGAGAAACGGCTCCCGACCGAGGCCGAGTGGGAGCGGGCCTGTCGCGGCTCCGCCGGGCTGACCTTCCCCTGGGGCGACGCCTGGGACCCGGCCGCCGCCAACGTCACGATGGTCCCGCTGCGAGACCCGGACGACGCCTGGGCATGGCTCGCCTCTCCTGCCGGTGCGCCGGCAGCACTCGAGGTGGTGGGCTCCCGCCCTGACGTCAGCCCGGAGGGAGTCTGCGACCTGGGTGGCAACGCCGCCGAGTGGGTGGCGGACTGGTACGACTCGGCCGCGTACTCCCGTCTCCCCGACGCCAATCCGGTCGGCGACGGCCCACCCTGGAACCACTCGGTCCGGGGTGGCGCCTGGCTGTTTCGCCATGACGACGCCGACCTCATGGTCGACACCAGCCGTTGCGCCGCCCGCAATTCCTCGCATTCCGCCGACGATCCCCGCGTGGGTTTTCGCTGCGCGGCGGCCGCGCCTTGAGGCACGGAACCCGCGACCTTCGGGTGGCAGCCCCCGACCGGCGCCGAACGGTGCAGGCCTGGGCGGCCTGTCTACAAGTCGGGTCGGAAGACCCTGGTCGCGGTGGTGGACAGCGTCCAGGTTGAGGCTGGGGAGGAGGCTCGACCATGAGGCACCTCGGCGTGGTCGTGGCTGTGGCGTTGTTGATTTCCGGGTGTGGCGGCGGGGCCGATCCGGGCACGTCGAGCACGCTGTCATCGACAGCGCCGACGGAACCGGCGACCTCCACAACCATCGACCTGGCCGCGGCGGAGTACTTCGAGAACTTCGAGTTCGTATGGTCAACCATCAACGAGGGGTTCTACGACCCGGACTTCGGTGGGGTTGACTGGGAGGCTGTCCGCGACCGATACCTCCCCGAGGTCGCCACGGTCACCAGCGACCGGGCGTTCCTCGAGATGATGAACGAGATGCTGTTCGAGTTGAACGCGTCGCACCTGTTCGTCGTGCCGCCCGACGCTGGTTTCGTCGATCCGGTGCTGACCACCGAGGGTGAGCTGGGCATCCATGTCCGGCTGCTGGACGAGGGGTGGGTGATCACCGCAGTCGAACCGGGATCGCCGGCCGCCGACGCCGGGCTGCGCCCCGGCTACCTCCTGGACAGCATCGCCGGGAGAGACGCCACCGACATCGCTTCGTCCGGTCTCGCGCTGCCGCCGTCGAACGAGCGGGGCATCCGGAGCAGCCGGATCCTCGCAGTCGAAGAGGCGCTCTACGGTGAGCCTGGCGCCGCCACCACGATCGGCTACCGCGACGCCGCCGACCAATCCCACCAGGTG